>JAGLHR010000042.1 GCA_023143415.1 Thiomargarita sp.
CTTGACATTGACAGCATGATGACACATTTATTTGCCACGACAGATTTAGAACGGAGTTTTCGTGTCAATCTCAATATGATAGGAATAGATGGTCGTCCTCAAGTCAAAAATCTTAAAACGATCCTCTCAGAATGGTTAGACTATCGAACAGAAACCGTGCGCCGTCGCTTGCAACACAGCCTTGATAAAATCCTGAAACGTTTGCACCTTCTCGAAGGTTTTCTTATCGCTCATCTTAATATAGATGAAATCATCACCATTATCCGCGATGAAGATAAACCTAAACAGGTGTTCCTGAAAACTTATGATCTCAGTGATGAACAGGCAGAAGCGATTTTAGAGTTAAAACTCCGTTCACTCGCCAAACTGGAGAAAATGAAAATTCGGGGCGAGCAAGACAAACTGTCCAAAGAGCGTGATAGTTTAGAAAACACATTGAAGGCTGAAAAAAACCTTAAACAGTTGATTATTAAAGAAATAAAGGCGGATTTAAAAAAATATGGTGAACCCCGCCGATCCCACCTGATTGAACGTGAACAAGCGCAAGCCTTTGATGAAACAACATTTATTCCTTCCGATCCGATTACGGTTGTTTTATCAGCAAAGGGCTGGGTGCGTGCGGCAAAGGGACATGACATTGATCACAACACTTTAAATTATCGCGCTGGCGATGAATTTGCAGATGCCTGTTGTGGACGCACTAATCAACAAGTCATCTTTTTTGATGCTTGTGGGCGAAGTTACTCAGCCCCCGCACATACGTTACCCTCAGCGCGTGGACAAGGTGAACCGCTTGCGAAACGCTTTACGCCCTCTGATGGAACCGGATTTTTATACGTGTTACTCGGAGAACAAGACACATCTTACTTACTCGCTTCCGATGCCGGTTATAGCTTTATTGTCAATTTAGAAGACTTATACGCTAAAAATAAGGCAGGTAAAGCGATATTGACTTTACCCAAAGGCTCAAAAATATTACCACCGCTATTATTGAAAAATCCAGAAACCGTACATTATGCGGTTGTCACCAGCGCGGGCTATTTATCCATCGTACCCGTATCAGAATTACCGCGTTTATCCAAGGGCAAAGGGGTTAAACTCCTCAACATCCCCGCCAAAAGTCAAAAAGAGAAGGAAAAAATCGTTGCCCTCACATTGCTCAATCCAACAACGGATATTTTAACCATTTATGTGGGAAAACGCCATTTGACACTTAAAGCGCGTGATATTGAAGCATATACAATGGAACGGAGTCGGCGTGGACAAAAATTACCGCGTGGATTTCAAAACGTGGATAGAATCGAAGTGATTCAGCAGAATGATGAATTGTTTAGTTAGGCGCGTATGACAAAATGCTCTGAATTTGATTTGATTCAGAAAACGTAGAGAAGGTAGGGTGGGTAGAGTGAAACCCACCATTTTTGGCGGTTCGGTGGGTTTC
>JAGLHR010000420.1 GCA_023143415.1 Thiomargarita sp.
CGCTTCAGCGTTGGGATTTTTAAAGCCGTTTCCGGATGAACACTAATGACATTGGAAATAAAAAATGAAATTACCATTAGAAGTCTGTCATCAGTATGGACAGTTCGCTTTTCAAGATAAACAGAAAGGCATTGAAGCCATCGCCACTATTCAAGATTTTGTGGAGGAATATCAGAATGATCGCGTTTTCGACAAGTCACAGACAAAAACGGTGACGATTGAACGTGATCAAGCGGGAATCGTTACCGTGGCGAAAAGTGTCAAACTCTTGCCGAATATGCAGATTAACCTGAAAATGTTAATTCAAGATACTTTGGGGCGTTTACAAGAAACGGTTAATTTCAGCACAATTGTGATTGGAGGCCCTTTAACCACAGATTCATGGCTCATTAATATAGGTGCTGCTTTATACCTGATGAAATTTGCAGTGGATTTAAAGACTGTTGAATTGAAACAAGAGCAAGCTGGGGTTTTAGTCGCGTTACACCATTTATGTGGTGGTGAATTGAACTTGGAAATTCCTTTGTCAGAATTGCAAGCCAAAATGCGGGATAATTATCATCTTAGTTTAAATGTTGACGAACTGGATGACGTTTTGGAAGATTTGGTTGATTTACGTTGTCTCAGTCGTCAGGAAGAGGTGATTTATTTGACGGAGAAAGTGGTTTTAAAAGATAATTAGAATTGTAGAGTCAATGCCATTAAGTTAAGCCAGGGCGAACACGCAGGTTCGTAAGCCAGGGCGAACACGCAGGTTCGCCCCTACAACCTCTGAATATGTGGATATTTGTAGGGGCATTCGAGGCTAACGTTTTTTGAAGAAAAACGTTAGCCTCGAATCCTGTATGTCTGCCCTTAACTTAATGGCATTGAATTGTAGAGTGGATAATGCGATTTGTCGTTGCCCACCAGTATTTTACTCAAATAGGAGTATATCATGCAAGCGATTACGTTAGAAATTCCAGAATCAGTTGCCGCCAGTTATTCATCTTTAGGATTACTTAAACAAGTGATTTATGAAGATTTTGTGGCAAACGAATACCAAAAAGGGGCTATTTCTCTGCGTGAAGGGGCGCAAATGTTGAGTTTAACTTATGAAACCTTTATGGTGGATTTTTTAGGAAATCGTCATATTTCATTTATTAATGGTACTCGTGAGGAGCTTAAATTGGAAGAGCAACAAGAAGAAGCGTGGCTGGATGAAATGTTGGGTGAGAAAAAATGATCGTCATTTCTAACTCAAGCCCATTAATAGCTCTTGCTAGAATAGATCATTTATTCATTCTTGAATCTATTTTTGGTCAAATTTATATACCAGACAGTGTTTTTCAGGAAGCTGTTTTGCAAAGTAATGTGGAAATTCAAACAAAGAATATCTTACAAGCTATTGATAATTATATCTTTATTGTTAAACCGCGAACTGTTTATCCGTTTAAACGAAAACTGGATTTTGGTGAGCGAGGCGTTATCAATTTGGCAATTGATAAGCAGGCAGATTTTTTGTTAATGGATGATAAAAAAGCAAAAAAAGAAGCTCAAGAATTAGGATTTAAAACTTTAAAAACCTCAATACTTCTGAAACGTGCTGCAAAATTAGGCATTATCAAGTCATATTCGGGCATAATTGAAGAACTTGAAAAAATAAAAATTTATTTAGCAACCTAAAGGGTTTTTCCAATGCCCCAAGAACTCATTATCCACTTTCACAATCCCACTGAATTTTCCATCCGTTATGATGACGATGATACGGGGAATTTGGCGTTTAAAAATCCAATTACTGATTCTGATTATCAGGAACTGCGCTGGTATTTGGAAACGTATTCGTCGGCTTATATCGCAGAGCCTGATGAAGATCGTGCTGAACGGACTGCGAAACAATTGCCGCTTTGGGGAGAAGCGTTGTTTGAAGCGTTGTTTTTGCAGGAGCGCGTGGCGCAACGTTTGTTGGAACGCTTGCAGGATGAGGATGAGGATAAGCGTTATGTGACAATTAGTGCGCTGTTTCCAGAAGTGTTAAGTTTGCCCTGGGAGTTGTTGAAGGATCCAAAGGGCGTATATTTGTTTAATGAAAATCCGCGGATTGCGGTGCGGCGGAGTTTGAAAAGTCGTGGAGGGCGTAAGGCGCGTAAAGTGAAGGCTAAGAAAAGCTTGCGCTTATTATTTGTGGTGAGTCGTCCACAGGGTGCTGGATTTATTGATCCCCGACTGGAAGCCCAGGCGGTGTTGACGGCGGTGGAAAAAGTCAATCAAATTGAGGTGGAATTTTTACGTCAAGCCACTTTTGATAGTTTAATCAATCGCTTAGAAGATGAGGATTTACCGCCAGTGGATATTGTCCATTTTGATGGGCATGGCGTGTTTGATAGCACGGGGAATTTAGCTGAGAAGGGCGTGGAATTTCAGGGCATGAAAAAGGAAACCACCGATATTGCCAATATGGGCTATTTGTTATTTGAAGATGAAAAGGGCGAGAAGGCTTTCGTTTCTGCGAATACGTTAGGGGAAATGTTGCATCAACAAAAAATCAGTCTGATGGTGTTATCGGCGTGTCAATCGGCGAAAGTGGCGGGTGAAGAGGCGTTGAATAGTGTGGCAGCACGCTTGGTTCATGCTGGGATTCCGTCGGTGTTAGCCATGACTTATTCGGTGTTAGTGACAACAGCCCGCTCGTTATTTCAGGAATTTTATGCCCAATTGGTGAAAGGCAAACATACTGGTGAAGCGATGGAAAATGCGCGGCGGTATTTATTTCGCAATAAGGAACGCGGGCAACGGCGGTATGGAGCGCGTGAGTTTGAATTGCATTTGCATGATTGGTTTATTCCGGCGTTGTATCAAAATGGTCAAGATAGGGCGTTGTTGAAAAAAGCCAAGCTGGAACCCGTTGAATCTGTCGTTTGGCATAATTTTTCGGCGAGTCAAGTGGAGAATCGGTTTTTTGGACGGGCTAAAGAATTATGGGAGTTGGAGCGTTGGTTGTTGCAAGGGGCGAAGCGGATTACGATTGCGGGTTTCGGTGGGCAAGGCAAAACCACATTAGCGATTGAATTGGGGCAGTGGCTCTGGCAGAAAAGGTGGTTTGAGAAAGTCGTTTTAGTGGATTATAAAGCATTTCAAGGCGTGGATGCGGTAAGTTATGCGGTAAGTAGTTTGGGGGTGGTTTTGGCGGAGAGTTTGTTGGATGCTGATGCGGCGAATCAGGCTTTGGCGCGAGTGCCGACTTTACTCATTTTGGATAATGTGGAAAGTTTGGCGGCGGCGACGTTAGCGGAATTATTAACGGCGGCCACGGAATGGTCACAAAATGCGACTCTCTTATTGACGACGCGGCAATTAAGTGGTTTTGGTCATGCCGATTATCCCAGCTTTGGTAGTTTAGTTCATCGCCATAAGACTTTGGAAGGTTTAGAGGAAGAGGAGGCGGTGACTTATTTGCAACATTTAATGACGTTGCCCCCTGCACTCGCTCCAAATATGCTGACTGAAGATGAAAAAGCGAATCGTCGTTATCGTGATTATGCGCGGTTATTACGGTTAGTGCAGTTTCATCCATTATCCATGAAAAGCATTGCGAATTTATTGAAAACCCAACGGTTAACGCGATTGGAAAAGCGGTTAGATAAAGCAATGGCTGAATACCCGGATAATCCGGTTTTGGCTTCGTTGCAAATTTCGATTGAACGCTTGGATGCGGAGGCGCGGGAATGGTTGCCGTTATTGGGTGTGTTTCAGGGTGGAGCGTTTGAATATAATTTATTAGAAATCACTGAAATCCCAAAGGAAAAATGGGCTAAATTACGTCCGTTGTTAGAAAATACCGGCTTAATCCAAGTAGAAACGTTGCCCAATATTCATTTTCTATATTTCCAATTCCATCCTAGTTTAACTACCGCTTTACAATCAGACAACCAAGATGAATTACGCCATCGCCATCAATATCATTATTATAAATTATCAGATTATTTGTATTTTGCAGATGATCAAAATCCTTTTGAAATCCGAGCTGTTGTGAAACGTGAATTACCCAATTTATTATTGGCCGTTAAAGGAGCTTTAGCCGAAGCGACAGATTATGCGGTTTCGTTTGTGTCTAACGTGAATAAGTTTTTAGAATGTTTTGGATTGCAACGTGACCTTGAGCAACTCAATCAGCAAGCTACTAAATTAGCGGAAGAGGTGGGAAGTCAAAACTGGTTTTTAAGTAAATGGGGTGTTGGCAAACAATTATTCAATGTGGGGCATTATACAGAAGCAACCAACATTTTTATCGAAATTTTAACGGGCTTAGGTACTACCACCAGTTATAATCGTTGTTTGACTTTAGGTAGTTTAGGGCACTGTTTTTGTTTTCAAGGAAAAACTAAACAAGCCGTTGCTTGTTATCAACAGGGTTTAGAGATTGCCCAACAATTACAACAAGATAAATGGATACAACGCCAAATCGTAAATTTATACACAAGTTTAGCCGACGTACAGACAGAAATAGGATGTTATGCAGATGCACAAGCGGCTTATGAACAAAGTTTAGCGATTGCTCAAGAAATTGAGGATTTAAGAAGTGAGGCTGTGATACAAGGACAACTTGGCACTTTAGCCCTAGTCCAAGGCAAGTTAGCCGAAGCAGAACAAGGTTATCAAACCACTTTAGGCATTTTTCAACGTTTTCATGAACCCCGTACTGAAGCTATTATTTGGAATCAATTGGGTGTAGTGTATGCTCAAGCAAAACAATGGGAAGCAGCCGAACATGCCTATCGGCAAGCTGCTAATATTGATGAATCCCAAGGGAATTTACCCGGTGCTGCCCAAACTTGGAATAATTTAGCTCTCGTGACGAAAAAAATGGGCAACTTGGCAGATGCGGAAGCGTGGTATCGAAATGCGATTGATGTTGGTATAGCGATAGATGATATAAAAGAATTACCTAAATGGTTATCAAATCTTGCCAACCTTCTTCAAAATCAACCTGATCGTTTACCCGAAGCTCAACAACTTGCCGAGCAAGCCTTAGCGATTTTTAAAACTTTAGACCCAGCAATAGCTGATCTTTGGAGAATTTATAGTGTTTTAGAAGAAATTGCAGACAAACAAGGCAATGCCCAAGCAGCTAAAAAGTATCGCCGTTTCTCCCGGGAAGCCAAAGCCAATTTTGCTGGTACGCGGTATGAGTTGAAACAGAAACATAGCCAGTTGATTTTGGGAACGGTGGCAGCCATAGAAAATGCAGAAGTTAGGAAAGGATTGGAAGCTCACTTGGAAACAGCACCGAAAGAACGGAAAAAATTCACTATAGCCATTCAACAAATTTTAGCCGGCGAAAGAGATGTGGATAAATTGTGTGAGCCGTTGAGTTTTTACGATGCACCGATTATTACCGCTATCCTTGAAGGGATTGAGCAGCCGGAGAGTTTGGCGTGGTTTGAAGTTTGAATCAGAATTTGAGAATTTCAGAATTTTCAGAATTTTTTAGAATGGATTTTTGGTTTTAATTCTGTTAATTCTTTAATTCTTTAATTCTGATTCAAAATTTGAGAAATTGAGAATTTTCAGAATTTTTAGAATGGATTTTTGGTTTTAATTCTGTTAATTCTTTAATTCTTTAATTCTGATTCAAAATTTGAGAAATGTGGATAAATTATGTGAGCCGTTGACTTTTGAAGACGCACCGATTATTACCGCTATCCTTGAAGGCATCGCACAGCCGGAGAGTTTGGCGTTGTTTGAAGTTTGAATCAGAATTTGAGAATTTCAGAATTTTCAGAATTTTTTAGAATGGATTTTTGGTTTTAATTCTGTTAATTCTTTAATTCTTTAATTCTGATTCAAAATTTGAGAAATTGAGAATTTTTACTCGTTCCCAAACTCTGTTTGGGAACGCCTTCATCGACGCTCTGCGTCGAACATTCACCAAATTTCCTAGCCGTGATAAAATCATTCCAAAGCTGAAGCGTTGGACTCCAAAAACTTCCAAAGCTGAAGCGTTGGACTCCAATTTCCAAAGCGTTAGTGGGATTTAGAGTTCCTGAGCATGTTTTGATAAGTATTCAGCAACACCTTCTGTTGAACCTTTCATACCCGCATCGCCTTTATTCCAACCCGCAGGGCAAACTTCGCCATGTTCTTCATTGAATTGCAAAGCGTCAACCATGCGAATCATATCATCAATATTGCGTCCAAGTCCTAAATCATTGACCACTTGATGACGTACAACGCCTTCCTTGTCAATCAAAAATGACCCACGAAAAGCCACTGCACCATTAGGGGTTTCTACATCATAATCTTTAGCGATGGCATGTGTTAAATCAGCCACTAAGGTATAACCTACTGCACCAATTCCCCCTTTTTCTACAGGGGTATCGCGCCATGCTTTATGTGCAAACTGTGAGTCAACAGAAATACCAATCACTTCGACATTGCGTTCTTTAAAAGCAGAGAGACGCTTATCAAAAGCGATTAGCTCGGTTGGACAGACAAAGGTAAAGTCCAATGGATAGAAAAACAATACAGTATATTTGCCTTTGACTGTTTCTGATAAGTTGTACTGTTCAACAATTTCGCCATTGCCCAATACGGCAGCAGCTGTGAAGTCAGGGGCAGAACGTCCTACTAATACACTCATTTATATACCTCTTATGGAATAAGAACCACCAATTAAGTGGGTTGACATTAAATAGGGATTACAGTTATCGGACTAACCTAAAGCGACTAAAGCACTTTCATAATCAGGCTCTTCGGTAATTTCGCCGACAAGTTGGGTATAGATCACTTTATTATCTTTGTCAAGAGCGACCACTGCGCGACCACTGATTCCTTCAAGCGGTCCATCTACCAACAACATGCCATAGTCTTTGGCAAATTTTTTGGAACGCATCAGAGATAAAGGAATGACATTTTCCAACCCTTCTGTCGTACAAAAACGGCCCTGTGCAAAGGGTAAATCGGCAGAAATCACCAGTACCACAGTATCCTGAAGTTGTGATGCCTTTTCGTTGAACTTACGAGTAGAGGTGGCACAAGTCGGGGTGTCCAAACTGGGGACGATATTCAGCAATTTTTTCTTGCCCGCATAGCTGCTTAAAGTGACTTCACCCAACTTGCCATCAATCAGGCTATTGAAATCTGGTGCGACACTGCCTACAGCAGGTAAAGCGCCATTGGTATGACAAGTATTGCCCTTTAATGTTACATCTGCCATTTTTTTTTCCTTTAAATAGTAAATTCAGTTAGCCATAAATCGTGTTTGTTGCAAAAACTGGTTGCTTGTAACTTTCCTTTCTGCCCTTCAGCTAACTCAAAGGTTGAAACAGCCTTTTCGTCAGAGGGAGAGAACGTCTTGGTACCAAGTACCGTTCCGTTTTCAGAAACCAGAGTATGACGCACTATATAATGCTTTTCGCTCATGCTGTGATCAGTCGTGATTGTGACTTTTTGTCCGTCAACGCTGACTTTGGGCGCATGTCCACCAGCCTTGCCTGCCCATTTTCCTTGGTTCTTAGCAGTATAGATGATACCCGTCGTTGAACACGAGGAGTCATTACTCGCGGCAAAAACCGTGGACGCTTGTCCAATCGCTATGCCTGATGCAACAGTCAATGCTGTTTTAATAAAATTTCTTCGAGCGGTCATAATATTTCTCACTTTAATTATAGGGGAATGAGGGCTGATCGTTTCTTGCTCTTTTTGGAGTACAACGCTTTAGGAACGTTTCGATGTTTTAGTTTTTTTTCAAAAAACTAAAGTCGAGTCGAGGCTAAAGTTTTTTTCTTTTAAAAAAAACTTTAGCCTCGACTCGAAAATGAAATAATATCGACGACTAGACCTGACAGGTTTTCAAAACCTGTCAGGTCTGATTCAACATTGTAGAATTTATTTCAGGCGCGTTCCTTAGCTTTGTATAGGAGTACATTCGAGGTTTGAGTTTTTTTGAAGAAAAACTCAAACCTCGAATGCTTTAGCTTTGTACTTTTAGTTTAAGCCGCAAAATTTTTCGCCACAAAATCCCAATTCACCAAATTCCAGAAGGCTTCCACATACTTAGGGCGTGCATTGCGATAATCAATGTAATAGGCATGTTCCCAGACATCGCATGTCAACAAAGGTTTGTTTTCACCAGTCAAAGGAGTAGCCGCATTGCTGCTACTTTCCAATGCGAGGGAGCCGTCTGGTTTTTTCACCAACCAACCCCATCCTGAACCAAAAGTGGTGATGGCTGTTTTGGAAAACTGTTCCTTGAAGCTTTCAAAAGAGCCAAAATCTCGCTTAATGGCTTCTGCAAGCGCACCAGATGGTTCACCGCCGCCCTGTGGGCTGAGACAGTTCCAATAAAAACTGTGGTTCCAGATTTGCGCGGCATTATTGAAAATACCACCAGAAGATTTACGAATAGTTTCTTCCAAGGAAAGGTTTTCAAATTCGCTACCCTTGATAAGATTGTTCAAATTAGTCACGTAAGTCTGGTGATGTTTACCGTGATGATATTCCAAAGTTTCCTTGGAAATATGTGGCTCCAGAGCATTTTTAGCATAAGTCAGTTCAGGAAGTGTGTGCATAATATCCCCATTATTGATTTTTTAAATTAAAGTTGCCAATAACCTTTATATAATGACATCCGTCAATTTTTTCAATAGCGATTTTAAATTTTAGAGTGAATTTTTTTGTCGTAAAATGGCTTAAAAAAACGGATTAACTTAAACACGATTATTTTTTAAAAATGACTAAAATGACATAAATCAATTTTTTGAACAGGATTTCAGCCTAA
>JAGLHR010000421.1 GCA_023143415.1 Thiomargarita sp.
CCTACAACAATATTCTTATGAAGACTGACGAAAATATTTTCATGTAGGGGCAATCCCTTGTGGTTGCCCTTATGTAGGGGCAATCCCTTGTGGTTGCCCTGAGTAGTAACCAAAAAACTTAAACCTCGAAAGCTAAACTTGTTGATTGATCGCCAATTCACCCAACAACTCTCTCAGTTTAAGAGCTTGAACAGATTGCCTTAAACGCTGACTATAAACAATGCTTTGTAAGTCTTCCAATGCCTTTGAAAAATCATCATTGACGACTAAATAGTCAGATTTCGCATAATGGCTCATTTCAAGAGTTGCACCGCGCAGACGCTGTACAATCACATTCTCGTCCTCTTTGCCTCGCTCACGCAAACGTTTTTCTAGGGCAAGCAGTGAGGGGGGTAATATAAAAATACTAACAGTGTCAGGTTTTAAATCGCAAACCTGTTTAGCACCTTGCCAATCAATCTCCAAAATCACATCAATGCCAGCGTTTAATTTTGCCATCAGCCAATCTTGGGATGTGCCATAATAATGAGCAAAAACTTTCGCCTGTTCCAAAAATAAATTATTCGCTAACATTTGTATAAACTCTTCCTGAGTTACAAAATGATAATTAATTCCATTTTGTTCGCCAGGGCGAGGTTGACGTGTGGTATGTGAGATTGAAACTTGAATATTTTCAGTCTTTTCCACTAATTCCTTGACTAAAGAGGTTTTACCCGCACCTGACGGCGCAGATATAGTATATAATGTACCTTGACTCACAACAGATTTCCTTACTCAATATTTTGCGTTTGTTCACGTATTTGTTCAATTAACACTTTTAATTCAAGTGCATGATGGGTTGTATTAATATGGTTGGATTTTGCCCCCAAAGTATTCGCTTCGCGGTGTAATTCCTGCACAAGAAAATCTAAGCGTCGCCCAACGGCTTGATCTTTCATCACTGTTCGACGTATTTCTACCAAATGGGTATCTAAACGTTCTAATTCTTCGGCAACATCCATTTTTTGTGCTAAAATGACGATTTCTTGTTCCAATCGCTCACTATCAATTTCAACTAATTCCGCTAATCGTGTTTGCAAGCGTTCCCGTTGCGCCTCTAAAATCAGGGGTAATTCGTTGCGGATTTGTGCAACAATAGCAGTAATGGTGGTGCAGCGTTGTTCAATTAAGGTAGCCAATTGTGCGCCTTCACGTTTTCGATGTTCAATGAGTTGGGTTAATGCTGTTTCAAAATGCTGTTGCACCGTTTTCCCAATTTCCTCTACATCTACAATGTGGGTTTCTAGCACACCCTGCCAGCGTAAAATATCTAGCGTATTAGGTGGCATTGTATTACCCGTTATCGCATTGATTTTCTGCACCATTTCCCATAATTGTTGAACTAAAACTTGATTAATCTGCCATTGTTCCTCATTTTTGCTGGCTTGAAAATGCAAAGTACAATCTACTTTACCACGCTTTAGACGTTTTTTAAGAGACTCACGGAGTGTCATTTCCAAATAACGAAATTCATCGGGCAAACGAATAGAAATTTCTAAATAGCGATGGTTGACTGAGCGTAATTCCCAACAAACTTGCCCCCAGGTTTCTGTTAAATCAAGCCGTGCAAAGGCTGTCATACTATGAATCATTTTTTTTTACCATTTAAGAATGTGCATAAAATAAAATCGACAACCTGACAGGTTTTAAAAACCTGTCAGGTTTGAAGCAACGTTGTAGAAATGATTTTGTTTTCGAGGTTTTCGTTTTTTGAAAAGAAAACCTCGAAACGTTCCTTATCAATGCGAATTAAGAGTGAAAATAGGAGTCCAACGCTTCAGCTTTGGGCGGACTGACAAAGCTAAAGCGTTGTACTC
>JAGLHR010000422.1 GCA_023143415.1 Thiomargarita sp.
ACTTGAACCTCGAATTGAGTTTTTTGAAAACAAAACTCAAACCTCGAATGCCCCTACAACATTTCAGCCTAAAGTTTTTCATCAAAAAACTTTAGGCTGAAATATTCTTATTAATACGGACGAAAATCTTCTGATGTAGGGGCAATTCCTTGTGGTTGCCCTGAGTCGTTACCCTCATTTTTTAATTTTAAACCCTTTTCAAAAAAAATCGCCAGCGATTTTGTAAAAAAAATGGATTATAATAAAAAAAAGTTTCATTGAACACTTTTTTTTATTATAAGGTTGATTTTTTTAAAAATATCTTTATAATACGATATATAATACTGAATGAACAATTTTATAATTATAAATTATACTGTATTCATTTATTACAAGATATCGTATAACTTTATGATTTTAATCAATAATATTTAAATTACTTTTTATGTAAAATTTAAGTTTATTACATTTTTAAAGGCAGAATTCAATCGTATTTTTTGAAATGACTATAAAAATTAATTTTCTTTTTAATTTCACGCTAAGACGCTAAGACGCTAAGAATAAAATTGAACGCGCCTTTGCGTGAACTTATTGAAAATAATTATCTGAAAATCTATAGACAGAAAAATGTCTTATTGAGAGTCAAATAGCCACTTTTGTTGTAACTACTCAGTCCCCTCGTTCCCAAGCTGGAGCTTGGGAACGAGGGTGAGATTTATTTAAAAACACCAAGATTCAAGGCGAATTTCTTCAAAAAACTTTAGCCTTGTAAAATATCTGTTAATAAAAATGTTTGAAATTAAATATTACAGTAACGTTTATTAATAATTAATTCTATTAATAATTAATTCTATAAGCGTTTAGGAAACTTAATCAAACGACAGGAATTATATTATGAGCTTTTTAAATGAATTTGAAATGAGAAATATGTCAACCAAAACTCAGCCCTTCATGCTAATTACACATGATGACGACATTGAAAGAGCCTCTCGCTCCATGAAAGCCATGTCTCATCCATTGCGCCTGAAAATCCTTTGCGTTTTGGGCGAACATGAATATAGTGTGCAAGACATTGTTGAACAAGTGGGTACATCGCAAAGCAACATCTCCCAACATTTGGGGATATTGCGTGACAAAGGTATTTTAGCCTCACGCAAAGATGCCAATCGCGTTTATTATCGTGTGAGTGATGCACGTACTCTGCGCCTCATTAGTATGATGCGTGAAGTCTTTTGCTCATCAATGTGTACTTAATGGTTGAATCGTTACCAAACAACCCCCATTTTTATCTCTATCTCAACATAAAAGGGTTTGAAATATTATGACAGTTGAACGAATTGTCTATATCGCAGCAGGATTTTTTATCATGCTATCACTGCTTTTAAGTCAATTACATCATGACTATTGGCTTTTCTTTACAGCTTTTGTGGGAGCTAACTTGTTTCAAAGTGGCTTTACGGGCTTTTGCCCATTGGCACTCATTCTGAAAAAAATCGGTGTGCCAACTGAATTGCAAAAAGCCAATTTACCCTCGTCGCAAACATCTTCAAATTAAGATATGGAACAATTTATTGAATTTGCCGGAAATCACTCCAGCCTTTTTTTGGGTTTCAGTGTCGTCAGTGGTTTATTAGTTTGGAGTCTTTTGGGCGATCAAATTACGGGGATTACAAGTTTACTGCCCCAAGAAGCCACCTTGCTGATTAACCATGAAGATGCTGTGATTCTTGATGTTCGTGAAGCGAAGGATTATGCACAAGGGCATATTTTAAATTCGGTGCATATTCCATTAAGCACCTTATCTGATAAAATGGATCGTCTCAAAAAACACAAGGATCGCCCTATTATCGCCAGTTGTATGAGCGGTGGTCGATCTGGTCAAGCTTGTCGTATTCTCAAAAAAGAGGGTTTTGAAAAAGTTCACAATCTTAAAGGTGGCATTATTGCGTGGCAAAATGCTAATTTGCCTTTGATTAAGGGAACACAAAAAAAACAATAAGCCCTTATCCCGTTTTTTGAAAATTAGAAATCCGATTTTTTTTGTTCTGAATCAGAATTTCTATTTTGTTTTGAGATAAATCCGATTTTTTTCAAAAATCGGATTTATTGAACTTTATTTTCGTCAAATCGTTATACTCTCAGTTTCAAAAAATCACCAAAGAGGAAAAACAAAGTGGAAGAAACGCCTAATCAGGCTAATGCCAAGGCACAAGAACAATTTGGCATACAAAGTATCTACATCAAAGATATTTCTTTTGAATCTCCTAATTCACCACAGATTTTCACAGAAGAGTGGAAACCTCAATTGGAAATGGAGATGTCTAACACAATCAATAAGTTAGAAAATCAAGACGCTTTTGAAGTGGTGTTAAATTTGACTGTCACTGTCAAGGCAGGAGAAAAAACGGCTTTTCTTATTGAAATCCATCAAGGCGGCATTTTCGCCATAAAAGGTTTTACTAAAGACAAGTTATCTTATATGCTCAACAGTTATTGTCCAAATATTTTGTTTCCTTACGCCCGTGAGGCGGTTTCTAGTATAGTGACACGAGGTGGCTTTCAAGCATTATGGTTATCCCCGCTTAACTTTGATGCCCTATATGCCCAACGCCTTCAACAACAACAGGAAACAAAACCAAAACAACAGGAAACAAAACCAACTAACGATTAAATCGTTTAAACATTGATTTTCT
>JAGLHR010000423.1 GCA_023143415.1 Thiomargarita sp.
AAAAACTTGAACCTCGAATTGACATAAAAGGTTTTAAATTTTGTTAATTCTATTTGAGGCTAAAGTTTTTCTTTAAAAAACTTTAGCCTCGAATTTTCTGTTCATTCTGATTCTAACAATGGAAAGTGATTGAAATCAATCAATTATAAAAAAATGTCCTGTACAAAATTTTAAAAATTTTCTGTACAGGACAAAGTAGTGAGTATAACGGATTCTAAAATCCGTTGTACTAAACTATAATAACCTTATAGCTTGGAACTTTTATCATTGATTTTCGAGCTTAGAAATCCGATTTTTGAAAAAAATCGCTTAAACCTCGTGTGTTCAGAGTTTTGCAAGAACCTCGTATTAATCTATGAATTGGAATGTCAGTATGAATATAAAATTATTTTGTAAAAATTTAGGGCTCATTCTTTTTGCTAATTTTTTGATGGGATGTGCAAGCCAACTCACTTATCGTAATGCCATTGCCCAGGAATCACAGTCTTCTGAGACAATCAAAAGTGAACGTCTGCTAATTGAAGGCAAATATCCTCTTTTAGGCTCAAGATCGGCTTATTCCTTTCTTTCACCACGGCAAGAATATATGTTTAATATTTTAGTTGCTGAAATCGCCAGACTGAATGGCAACTATATCTTAGCGGCTAAATCTTTTTTCGATATCGCATCTAAAGCGCGTGATTGGAAAATGGCAGAACGTGCAACACAAGCCGCCTTGTATGCACAGAGATATTATAAGGCGGCTCAAGCCGCTCACTTGTGGGTAGCACTTGCCCCCAATGATTCCAATGCTCGTGAAATTTTGGTGAACATATTATTAAGCCAAAAACGCATAGACGAAGCCGTGGTTTATTTGGAAGCGATATTTGATAATACTCAGGATAATGATAAATCGCTAAAATCAGTAATAGAAAATATACTAGAACAAAAAAATCCAGCGATTGCCCTCAAATTGCTGGAAAAACTGATTGCCAAACATCCCGATCATTCTGTGATATTATTCGCCTACTCACGCTTATTGATCCAAGGTAATCAATTCAAACAAGCCTTGGAGGTGCTAAAAACATTACTCAGTCAGATTCCAGATCATGCTGAGGCTGTGCCTTTGTATGCCTATTTGTTGAATAGCTTTGAACAATATGAGGAGGCTTTGCAATGGATGAAAAAGGCGTTGCAAAAAAAACCTGCTGCCCATGAATGGCGTTTAATATATGCGCGTATGCTTGCTGATGCCGAAAAGTTTGATGAAGCGATTAAGCAATTTAAACGTTTATTATCCCAACATCCCAAACATGGAGAATTTTTATACGCGCTGGGCGTGTTATCTCTACAAATCCAGCAATTGCCCGCTGCTAAAAACTATTTCACGCGCCTACTTAAAAGTGGGGAACAAGTCAATATGGCTCGCTATTATTTAGGAGTTATTGCACAAGATGAAAAAAACATTGAGAATGCGCTTTCTTGGTTTGAGCAAGTTGAAAGCGGTTCAAACTATCTTAATGCGCAGGCACGAATTGCTTCGATTTTTGTAAACCAAGGGCAGTTAGATAAAGCTGTTGAGCATCTTCGGAATGTACCCGTTGCTAATGTTGAGGAAAAGATTAATCTCATACAGATGGAAGCAGAAATACTGATCGAGCAAAAACGTTATGAGCAAGCATTGGAGGCTTATCATAACGCGCTTGAATTAAAGCCTGATAATATCGAAGTACTTTATATGCGATCCCTGTTGTATGAAAAAATGGGGAATATGGCTCTTTTAGAGCAGGATTTACGGCGCGTATTGGTTATCGATCCAGAAAATGTGGGCGCACTCAATGCTTTAGGTTATGGCTTCACAGAATATACGGTTCGTTATCAAGAAGCCTACGAATTGATCAAAAAAGCACTGACTTTAAGTGCCAACGATTATTACATTTTAGATAGTATGGGATGGGTTTTATATAAAATGGGGAATTATGCTGAGGCAATTGCATATCTGCGTAAAGCACAAGCACAGCAGGATGATCCTGAAATCGCTGCCCATTTAGGTGAGGTGTTATGGAAAAGCGGTGAACAGCGAGCGGCTACAGATGTTTGGGAAAAAGCACAGAATACTTTTCCTGATGATGAAAAACTACGCGAAGTGATAGATCGCTTTATACGATGAAACGTTTACTTCTATTAATATTGTTATTGTCAGGCTGCGCCCAGCTTCCAAAAATGCCACAAACGCCAGCAAGCAAATTGGATTCGTGGCGTTTGAATGGTCGCATTGCTATTTCAACTCGTACTGACAGTTGGACGGCTAATGTTTATTGGCAGCAGCAAGGTCCAAGTTATATTTTGCGTTTAAATGCGCCGCTTGGACAAGGTGCCTTTTTACTTGAAGGGAATGAGAACGGGGTTATTATGCGAACCGCTAATAACGAAACGTTTACTGATCGTGATCCTGATGCTTTAATCGCCCAGGTTCTCAAGTTGGAAATTCCCATAACGGGTTTGCATTTTTGGATCAGGGGCATTCCTGCTCCAAAACCTGCTCCGCAATGGTACACATTCAATAAAGCGAAGCATTTACACCGTTTGCGACAAGATGGTTGGGAAATACTCTATAGACGTTATATTAATGTACAAGGTGTTGATTTACCTAATAAAATTCATTTGGAGAATGAGAGGTTTAAGGTAAAACTCGTTATTTCTCGATGGGATATATAGACTTTCAGAAAAATGTTTGGAAGCTAAACCTTTCGATTTTAATGTCTATTTGAGCGAGTGAAATGAACGATAAAAAATACAGGGCGGCAGCTAAAAGGCATTTGGAAACTTGTGAATATATGCTTGATTATCTGGATCAAATTTCTTATGCAGATAGTTATAGTAAAGAAAATATCTTGGTTGATATTTATTATTTATCGGGGTATGTCATTGAATGTATTGTGAGTTATGCTATCGGAGAATTAGAACTTTCTCAATCTAAGATCACTGAAACGAGAAAGATTCATAATTTTCAGAATAACGACATGTATTTTTTATGTAGAAATAAACCTGAGTTAGAAATGCCTATAGAAAGCCTTATCAAAAATTCTGGGGTTCAAGATTTGTATAAATATTGGAATCCAAAAATCAGATACGACAACATGAATAATTTGAGGGAACGCGACATTAAAAAAATTGTTGAACTGTCTAAAAGCATCTATCAAGTAATCAATAAGGAGATTAGGTAAACATGCTTACTTCCATACATAATTTAAGGCATATTGAACACTTTCTTAATAGCAGGAGAGATAATTCAACTATTTTGGATTATCGCATTACGCTGAGACTCAATCTGGATATTGATATTTCTTTATTATCAAAAAATAGCGATAATACAATTTTAAGTGAACTTAAAAATCAGATCAACACTCAGAAACTTCATGCAGAATTGGTGAACCAGTCAGACTTGCAAACGGATGAATTCTATGACTATTTGTTTAGTCAAAACAAAAATCCAAATCTAATCAACCTAGTGAATAGAAGAAGAGACGACTACTTAACCCACTATGAAATTTAGATATAAAAATACTGATTGCCCTATCATTTCTTTTTATAGTTATAAAGGCGGAGTAGGGCGCACGACGGCACTTGCTGCATTTGCCGCTTTTTATGCTTCGACTTATGAAAAAAAAGTGGTGATGATCGATTGCGATTTTGAAGCCCCTGGATTTGCTAATTATTTTGAATTAGATCAAGTTCCCCCAACCAATGGCGTTCTTGAATTTCTGTTAGATAGACAGTTTGCCGGAGACGAGGTGAAATTAAAACCTTATGTGATTCAAGTATCTAATAAATATTCTGGCAACGGTGAAATTTATACGATTTTGGCGGGTAATTTAAGTCGTGAAATTGCCTTTCCTGATGCACCCAAATATGGTTCACATTTTAAACAGTATTTAGAGGGTATTTCACGCCTGAATATATCAGGGGAAGATCAAATGTTTGCGCATTTGAGTGACTTATTAGATGAAGTTCATAAAGAGATTAAACCTGATCTGATTTTAATTGATACCAGAAATGGCATTAATGATATTTTTGGCAATATCGGGCTACCCTTTTCGTCTATAATGGTTGGCGTTTTCAAGAATGATTTTCAAAGTATGCCTGGGTTGCACTTTTTTTTAAGTATCGCTATGCAAAGCGATTTTGTGACAATATTAGTCAATTCGCCTTCTTCAGAGGATAAATTATCTGAAAGTTTTAAAGAAAAGGTAAAGCAATTCTTTCAAAAAACCAATTTTCCTGAAGATAAAAAACAAGCCCTCAAAGTGTCTTATATTATGAAAGACTCCCGATTAGATTCTCTTGGTACAACAGATGATAATGCTTTAGTCAATTTAGTTAAGGATTCCTCTATTTATAAGCCTTTTTTTGAAGCGGTGGTTGCACAACTTGATATGAAAAAAATCTGATTCTATCAACCGGGTAGGCGTTGCACGGAAAGACTTTGTCCAATTTTTGTAACTACTCAGTATGTAGGTAGGGTTATTAAAAAAGTCGGGTTACGCTCTCGCTAACCCGACCTACATACTCTTGGAAGTGTCCAATTCGTATAACGTTTCTAAAAGTACCTGAAAACTATGCGAGCGGTTAGCTTTTTTTAAATTTTTCCTCTCCAAAGAGACAAAAGGGGCTATTGTTTTTGCAAATTGAGGTTTACTCGCATATTTCTCTTTCCAATCCGATACGATTTCTTCAATAACACGGGATGGTTTTTCGATATTATCAATATCACGATATTTTTTCTTACCTTGAAAAAAACTCGCTTTAAATCTTGACGAACATTTTGCAATCGCTTCCATATCGCCTAGAAACCAAGCTTCTAATTCATAGCAGGCTATTCTTATTGTGTACTCACAAGAACAATAAGCCATTTTTTTCTTTATCTTATCTTTCAATACGACACAATCTTGCTTATCTTGATCAATGATAACAATGATTTGTTGAGCGCGTTTAGATAAGCTTGGGATAATTTGACGCAAATTACTGATTAAATCTTCTTTGCCACGATGATGCTTAATTTCAAAAAAATGTTCCTCAAAGCCTAAACGGGGTAAAATCCCTTCCAAAAATTTTCTCATGGAATAATCTTCGACTAAAAAAATGATCATGGATTAATCCCTTTGAAATACTCATGTTGCCATAACCAACCTAATTCACAACCTTCGTCATAGAGTTCAGTTATCTGCACCTCTTTTTTAGCTGGAAATATGCGACTGCACCCTTTTTCTTTTTTCACTAAAAACAGTTCTTCTATTTTTAAGGCATCCACAAAATCAGGGGAATGGGTAGAAACAAAGACTTGTCCACCACGTACTGCATATTCTCGGAGTTCTTCGGCGAGTTCTCTTAATAAAGTCGGATAAAGGTAATTTTCAGGTTCTTCAATACAGAGCAATGGGCGGGGGGTGGGATCATGTAATAACACTAAATAGGCGAACATTTTAATCGTGCCATCAGAAGTGTATTTTGAAATAAACGGATTGGTAAAATGATTATCACCAAATTTGAGTAGAATTTGCCCTGCTTCAGTGGTGACAATATCCACTTTGTCAATGCCGGGAACTCGTTTTTTCATTTTGGTTAAAATGGTTTCAAAAATATCGGGATGATATTCATGAAGAAAACTGGCGACTTGTGCCAGATTATTACCCGATAAGGATAGTTGCTGATCTGCTCCTACCTCATTGATTTTACGCATCTCTTCATTTTGCAGATTAGAAACTAACCATTGTTCCAATAAAGTGCGAAAACTTTTAATGGTTTTGTAACGCTCAAATTGCCCTAAGCCTTTTAACGCGAGAATATCTTCTGCATCCAAAGGTTGCTCTTCACGTTCTTCCTTAGCTTTCCCAGCACTCTGATCATAATCTTGTTCATTTTTTATAGCAGAACCTTTTCCTCTTGAGTAATCTAAAAAATGCCAAGGTTTGCCGATTTTCCCTCGACGATATTTTAAAACTTCCTTTTCGATAAAGACTTTACCGCAATTAAAACCAATTTTTAAATGGTAAGTGACTAAAGGACTTTTTTCAGCTTGCTCAAAATTGCGAAACTTAATTTCAAACTCAATGAAATCTTTCTCAGGATTACTGTTACGATTGATAACTTCTTTAAAACCCCCTTCGCGATTAACCGCAACCGTGACATTTTCTTTTAAGCAAGTTGAAAGAAAACTGAACACTTTAAAAAGAGTCGTTTTACCTGAACCGTTTGCACCTAAAAAAACATTTAATCGTTGTAAATCAGTAACATGTAATTCCTTATACAATCTAAAATTCTTGACTTTAATTTGCTCAATTTGTGTTTTCATGATTATTTTATCTTGTCCCTACTCCACGTATTCAGGGGTTGTAGGGGCGAACCTGTTCGCCCTGGCTTAACTTAATGGCTGATGTGACGCAGGGTTCTTCCAATTTGAATACCACCTAAATTCCACCGATTTCATC
>JAGLHR010000424.1 GCA_023143415.1 Thiomargarita sp.
TCCAAATCTAAAGGTTTGGACTCCTCCAAATCTAAAGGTTTGGACTCCTCCAAATCTAAAGGTTTGGACTCCAAAGGGGGCGCATTCCCATTTTCAGTCAGGTAGGGTGGGCAACGTGGTTGCCCACCAAAACGTTCAAAGATTTAAGGATATTTATTATACTCCATGGTGGGCAAAAAAAAAACGTTTGCCCACCCTACCAGGCTGATTCAAACTCAATTTTCATTTCTTGTTTGAATCAGAATTTTCAGAATGTTTGTCAGATTGAAATGATTGAGTTTTTATTTTTTTATAATTCCAATTAAATCAATTATTTAATAACAATTTATTTTTTATTCTGAAAATTCTTAAATTCTCAAATTCTGATTCAAATTTGACGACGATGAAATTCCGCAGTAATCGCATTCAATACCACCCATTTTTTCTGACACCACGCTGGTGCCAGCAAAACATCCTTCGATGCGGTGGCAATCACGCGATGATAAACCACTTCAGGCGGTGTTCGCTCAATCATATCGACAACAGTGGAAACAAAAGTATTCATTTCTAAGGGCTGATATTCACCTTTTTTCCATTGTTTCGCTAAAATAGTCTGCTTGACAACATGAAGGGGATGCAATTTAATACCTTCTACACCCAATTCAAGTATACGATCCAAACTCTCTAAATAATGCCAATGATCTTCACCAGGTAAACCGATAATCAAATGAGTGCAAAGAGAAATACCGCGTTGCCTTATCGCATGAACTGCTTTTTGATAATCTTGAAAACTATGCCCCCGATGAATCCGTTCTAAAGTCTCATCAAAAGCAGATTGCAATCCTAATTCCAACCAAATTTCATAACCACGCTTTTGATAGCCTTCCAATAAATCTAATACTTCTTCCGAAACACAATCCGGGCGCGTTCCAATAGATAAACCAACCACATCTGGTTCAGCAAGTGCTTCTTCATAGAGCCTCTCTAAATACTGTATATCGGCATAAGTATTGGTATAAGCCTGAAAATAAACAATAAAACGCTTTGCACCTGTGCGCTTGGCAATCACACGGCGACCATTTTCTAACTGTGTGGCTATGGATAATGAATGACGGGCATTGGGACTAAAAGACACATTATTACAAAAGGTACAGCCACCCCGCCCCTTACTGCCATCCCGATTGGGACAAGTAAAACCGGCATTAATGGAGAGTTTATGTATCCGTTCACCATAACGCCGTAGTAAATCTTGACCATAAGTATTAACGTAATCTGAAAGTACCATATTATTGTCGTGTTTGTAGATTGGGATTATAGCGTTAGCGTCATCCTAAAAGGGTGGATTTGTCAGCAACGTTTCCACTATTTCATCAAGCGTATTATAAGCATCTGTGATATTTGGAATTGCTGATGGCGGTTTATTCTGATTTTTACCATGCGCTACCCAGTCTCGATACGCCAAAATTTGTTTGGCATGTCCAATTAAATTCGCCTTCTTTTTAAACAAGCTGTCTTTTAGAAAATCAAGAATTTCCCCTGGTTTCCAAAATTCGACTTCTTTTTCAAAGTGTTGGTAAATAGAACTTCCCAAAACGGGTGGTTTGCTGTTGCACAGGATTTGACCTCTTTTTTGCAAGTCGTCTCTGAGAAACCGTTCAAAGGTAGCCCATAATGCTAATACAAATAAGGCATCAGATTCACTTTGACTTTTATCAATCATACATTCAGCATCTGTTAAGGTTGCTCTATCAACGCAGGTACGTTGAAGTAATCTTTGCCTCGCTGGTGAATTGACCGTTTTGATAGCCCTTTTAGCAATTTTAAAACTATCTCTAGCGGTTTCATAAGCTTGCAGCATCGGCGGCAGTGGATTAGAATTCATAGTCGCTCACCCAAGTAATCAGTTGCAGTAATGTGGTTTTATTATTGAGGAAATGGGGCTCAACATCAATGCGTTGTTCTTGCCAATACCAGCCGTCTGCTTCAATTTTATAGTAAGTTTGAGGATGACTTTCCAGCATGAAAACGACATATTCTCTGTCTAACCAACCTTTGACCTCAATTGAACCTTCCGCCAATAACGCAGAGGTACCCGTCGGTTTAAACTCCGCTAACTGTTCACCCTCTTGGGTTTTAATGGACAATTTTGGGGCTTGATAATGCCCTAATGCTTCTATCACGTTAGTTTGAGCTTCTTCTAAAATCAATGGTTCATCTTGTAACCAATTTCTGATATTGGCATAGAGTTGATTGACGCGCTGTAAATAAATTTTTTGTTTGACTTGAGCGTCTTGCTCTTGTTCTTCTATAATCATGTTCATATTTCTTCCTTTAAGCAATTTTAAATGTGTAACTCTTTAATTTTACAATGTTTTTTAAAATTGTTGCGATTATCCAATCCTTGTCGTTAGCTTTATCTAGTTAGGTAAACTCTCGTTTTACCCTATTTTTACACTGTAGCATAGTGAGTGGTGTTGAAATAGAACTATTTTGCTCATCTACTTTGGAGTAGAAAGAGAGCCATATTTGTTCAAATAGCGCGTCTGCTGTTTCTGAATCCCATGAAGGTAGTTTAGGCCAATCGACTGCCCATCTTTTTGCCATTTCCTCAAACATTTCTGTATTAAAACTGGCAATCAGCATTGTAGAAATTAAACTACATTCTTGAAGTTGTTCGTATCCAACTGTGATTTTGAGTGCTTCATTGGGTACATTGTTGGGAATTTTTAATTTTATGGCGTTTTTACCTGCTAACAATGAGTTGGAATGGACAATGCCATGTCTTAATTCACAAATTTTACCAAATTCTTCGAGTAATTCGTTTGTGATGCCATTTGTGATACCATTTTTTTTCAATTCATATTTCAAGAATTTTCTACAGGTATTTATTATTTTACCCACGTCTGCAAAAGAAATATTTTCAAATGCCCCACGTTCTACTAGTCCCTCCCGATGCAAAATCACGGAACCAAGGTTGATAGCCTGCTTTGAAGACGCAGCTTGTGCAATAGGACAAATACGGATAATACGAGCAAATAAATCACGAAAATAATTTTCAATCGCCGATATTAATCCCACTAATAACAGTGTTCCCATTGAAGGATGTTGTTGCAAAAAATCTGGCTTGGCGACATTAGAAATATCTTGTATTGTCGCATAGAAAGCATCAATGGGAGAATCATTGATTGATGAACTGGGTGCGACATATTGATTAATATCATCAATTTTTGCAGTATTTATTGTTTGATTGACCGCTTCACGCCAATTATCACTCATGATATATACTCTTCAGCAAGAGAACGAATTCGTTTAACCCATATTTTACCATTTCCGGGTACACTCCGTAATTCTTGGTTTTCATGATCCATTAGAATATTTTTAATGATTCGGATATGGGAATGTTTTTTTATGGTTTGAACTCGTTTTTTGGTTAGTCCAAGTTTTTCTATGTCATGTTTGACAATTTCATTGTATTTCGTCAGGTTGTTCGATAGTCCATTTTAATAAGGCAGTCTCATCAATATATTCGGCTTGCTCAATGATTTTCTTCTTCAACAAACAAATTTAGGGTATTGTCAATCATTAAATTTTACCTCGCTATCGTTTAAAGTAACTACTCAGCCCCCTCGCCCCTCGTTCCCAAGCTCTAGCTTGGGAATGCCTGTTGCGACGCTCCGCGTCGCGGGACGCAGAGCGTCCCTGAATGCATTCCCAAGCTGGAGCTTGGGAACGAGGGGTAAAAACCTGACAGGTTTAGAAAGAATGGCAATCAATTATTCCGCACTGACTTATCAACTACCCGCAATACGCTGATAATAACGCGCCCGATAAAGCAAACGGTGTTCTGAAGATTCTGCTGAATCAGTAAAACCAGTGCGATCATGCAGTACATTATTACTAATAAGCCCTTGCCCTGGCTGCAAAGTGCCTCTAAAAATGTAAGCAGAATCGCCATCTAACTGAGATTCCAAAAACTTGACGGCTTCTTGAGTCGTTTTGTCCTCTTTCCAATTAATAGAGCGGGTTCGTTTAGTATAACGGGTGTGCAAATGACCATCTGGCATCACTGAAAATACAGGACCACAATGAACCGGTCGTAGTTCTTCCCCATTCACTATATTGGCTGGAATACACATCGCATCCGGTTGCATCAGCGCGTGAATATACTCTGGATTCTCATCCCGCAACCAAATATAAGCAATTTCATGATCAAGCAAAGCATTTTCACCCCCTTCCTTAGCATTGTGTACACAATGCAATAACAAGGCATGAATCTGTGTTTCCAGTGAATTATAATAACCATCAGTGTGCCAGTGAATGGGGCGATTTGTATAGGGAATATAAGTCTGTCGTTTTCCCCCATTAGCCACCGTTAAAGAAGTGACCCCATCATCATCGGCGCACATATTGCTATTTAACTGCGTCAGGTTAAATTGCTTACCCAGTTCATGAATAATCGTTTTATCCTCATCTTTTATCGCACTGGCATAAATCGCCATATTGGCAACACGACAACGCGCTAAAATCGCCTCATGTTCGGCACGACTTAACTGGCGTGGATCATTAACTTCCACTATTAAGTTTGGTAAATCGCTGGGGTAATTTTCCAACTTACGCGCCCGCCATGTTTGATAAGCAGACTCATTATCCAGAAGAAATGGATTGTTATTTTTTTCCATTATGATTCCTAAAGTAACGTTAAAAATATAAAAACCTCAAAAATATAAAAACCTCAGAGGTTTTCAAAATTTCTGAGGTTTTGCTTCCAAAAATGTTAAAATGGAATAAGTTCTCCCACCTGCACTATAATATCGTGCCAATCTACTGTTTGAATCATGTATCCTATACCACCAAGAATAATCAGTGCTGGAATAGAAGCCAGTATCCATTTAATCATCAATATCACCATCGAACCCAAAGGTATTTTTATATTGATAACGCGGAGTGTATTACGATCAAGAGTCAGTGTTTGTTCAGGTTCAAATGAAAATTGTTCAATCTCTCCCTCAATGCCTGTATTATCAATGATTGCATTATCTTTGTCATTAATTGCATCATCTTTGTCATTAACGGTGAAAGATTCAGCATGAGGTGGATTTTCCTGTACCGGGTTAGGATTTATCTCGCATAACAGGCCGATTTTTTCAAGACCACTTTTATATTTGAAAGCCACATCAAGCGTTAAATTCTTCCTAATAATCGTCTGTTTTTTGAGAAGTTTAGGTATCTTTTTAAGCGCGATGTCAAAAATAAGTGCTAACTTTTCATGGACGATTTCTACATCATAACCTTCCGCAATTTTTCCGCTTAGAATCAGTTTGTAACTATTATCTGCCATTATAAATTCCTGAAAAAATCTAGTTGGAATCAAACCTCTGAGGTTTTGAAAACCTCTGATATTTTTTGTAGGGTGGGCAAGGTCCTTTTCTTGCCCACCATTTTGCTTACTCGGTGGGCAAGAAAAAGACCTTGCCCACCCTACAAAATACTGAAGCACAAATTATCGTCTATTATGGAGTCCAACGCTTTAGCTTTGGCATTCATGATTTGGCCACGCCCAAAGCTGAAGCGTTGGACTCCAAAAAGTATTAAAACTTCTGCTTCAGTACTTAGTTAACTCGCTGTGCTAACTCTCCACTGGCATAACGTTTGAACATCTCTTCTAAAGAAATCGGCTTGATTTTATCAGCCATTCCCACACAACCAAAAGCCTCATAACGCGCTTTGCAAATCCCCATCATCGCCTTCGAGGCTTCCTTTAAGTATTTACGGGGATCAAAAACAGACGGATTCTCATGTAAGAATTTACGGATAGCACCCGTCGAAGACATACGCAAGTCAGTATCAATATTGACTTTATGCACACCATATTTAATGCCTTCGACGATTTCTTCAACCGGCACGCCGTAAGTTTGCCCCATATCTCCCCCATAATTGTTGATGATGGCTAACCATTCTTGTGGTACAGAAGAGGAACCGTGCATCACTAAATGGGTATCTGGAATACGGGCATGAATTTCTTTGATGCGATCTATCGCTAAAATATCGCCCGTTGGTGGACGGGTGAATTTATAGGCACCATGACTGGTACCAATGGCAATGGCAAGGGCATCAACGCCAGTTTGTTTGACAAAATCAGCGGCTTGTTCAGGATCAGTCAATAGTTGATCATGGGATAATTTGCCTTCTGCACCAGAACCATCTTCTTCACCCGCTTCGCCGGTTTCCAGAGAACCCAGGCAACCCAATTCACCTTCAACAGAGACTCCCCCAGCGTGAGCCATCTCAACTACCGTTTTAGTGACATCGACATTATACTCAAAACTGGAGGGCGTTTTCGCATCTGCCATTAAAGAGCCGTCCATCATAACAGAACTAAAACCACTTTGTATCGAACGTAAACACACAGCCGGTTCAGAACCATGATCTTGGTGCATCACAACGGGGAGATGTGGGTACATTTCTACAGCAGCAGAAATTAAATGACGTAAAAACGGTTCACCCGCATATTTACGTGCTCCTGCCGAACCTTGCATAATGACAGGGCTATTAGTCGCGTCAGCCGCTTGCATGATTGCATGGACTTGTTCCATATTATTCACATTAAATGCCGGTAATCCATAACCGTTTTCTGCGGCATGATCGAGTAATTGACGCATCGAAATTAGCATAAAAAATCTCCTTCTTTTATCAGTTGTTGTTAATGAACCTATCCCACTCATATTTAACCCAAACACAATATAACTACAAGGATTATTTATAAAAAAGGATAATCACTCGGTAATAGTTTTATTAACCATTTGATTTATAATGTTTTTTTTTATAAATCCTTTCTTATAAACAATCCTTGTAGTTATTATCCTTGTAGTTATGGGGATGGGTTCATCATTCATCATTCATCATTGCCCGCGTTCTTCAAGCATTGCAACGGCGGGCAATTTTTTGCCTTCTAAAAACTCCAAAAAAGCACCGCCGCCAGTAGAAATATATGACACGTTATTAACAACGCCGTATTTATCTACCGCCGCCAGCGTATCGCCTCCACCTGCAATCGAAAACGCGCTACTTTCAGCAATGGCCTTTGACAATGCTTTAGTGCCAGCACCAAATTGCTCAAATTCAAACACACCAACTGGGCCATTCCAAAGAATAGTCCCTGCCGTTTTGAGGATTTCCGCGAATTTGGCTGATGTTTCTGGGCCAACATCAAAAATCATCTCGTCATCAGTGACTTCATTTACTGATTTAAGTGTTGCTGTGGCATCCGCCTGTTCAAAGGGGTTATTTTTACCGACAACCACATCTGTGGGTACAGGAATATCGCCGCCCCATGAGTGTGCCGCTGTACTCAGCTTTTTAGCTTCATCAATTAAATCAGACTCATACAAAGATTTGCCCACATTATGACCAGCGGCGGCAATAAAGGTATTGGCAATTCCACCACCCACAATGAGTTGATCCACTATTTTGGAGAGCGATTCTAACACGGTCAATTTTGTGGAGACTTTAGAGCCTCCAACAATAGCAACCATTGGACGGGCTGGATTATCTAACGCTTTGCCCAGTGCCTCTAATTCCCCTGCTAACAATGGCCCTGCACAAGCAATGGGTGCGTATTTTGCCACCCCGTGCGTTGACGCTTGGGCGCGGTGTGCAGTGCCAAATGCATCCATCACGTAAATATCACATAAGGCGGCCATTTTTTTTGACAATTCATCGTCATTCTTTTTTTCGCCCTGATTAAAGCGTACATTTTCACATAGCACAACTTCACCAGCGGCGATTTCTATCCCACCTAACCAGTCTTTGACCAATTTCACGGGTTTGCCCAGCAACTTTTCCAAATGCGCGGCAACTGGTGCCATAGACGCTTTGGGATCAAATTGACCTTCTTTTGGGCGACCTAAGTGAGACATTAATATGACCTTTGCACCTGCCTCAAGTGCGTATGTGATAGTCGGTAATGAAGCACGAATACGGACATCACTGGCGACTTTGCCATCAGAAAGTGGCACGTTCAAGTCTTCGCGGATAAGAACCCGTTTATCTGTGAGTTCTAAGTCGGTCATTTTAATGATTGGCATATTAATACCTCAAAGTGATTTTGGAGGAATCTTTGGAGGAGTTCAACGCTTTAGCTTTGGA
>JAGLHR010000425.1 GCA_023143415.1 Thiomargarita sp.
GAAACCCACCATTTTTCAACGGAACGGTGCCGCTTCGCTCCTACCCACCCTACCTCTAAATTTTGATAAGCGTTTTAGAACCGTTTTTAAAAAAAAAACTGGGATTCTTGCCCTTTGTAGAGTACAATATGAATCTCATCTCATTTTACAGGAGAACAAAAACATGTTCATAATACGTCTTTTGTTGTTTTGTTACTTATTAATCACAATGCTGCCAGTCGTAGCAGTTTGCCCTGATTATACGTCACAAATAAATCAGGCAATACGCGCTAACAACTTAACTCAGTTGGAGCAATTATTACCCATTTTACATAAAGATTCTTGCCCAGATTCTTATATAAATGCGATCAAACGTAGCATTGCAGATATTGCAGCGGCACAGGCTGATAGTTTGGTGCAAGAAGGAAAAATTTCAGCGGCAGAAAAGTGGCTCGAACACGCTGAAACGATGACTTGGGGTACTCAAGTTGTGCGTGGCGATATTGCCGTGCGTCGTCAAGATTGGCAAAATGCCAGCATATTTTATAATCAAACGCTGGATTTAATCAATGATCCAGAAGCGACACCTCAAGCACCGTCAGAAGCGCAAATCGAAAAAATTTACCAACAGGCTACTGAAGCCCAAATTTTAACGGCTAGTGTAAATACAATCAGTCGTACTGGGCAAGCAAATGGTATGATGCGTGGCAAAATACGTGGCTTTATCCCAAGAAAACGAGCTGTTCCTGTACCATTTTATACTGGCAAATGGGGGCTGGATGAAAATGGCAAACGAGTCACCAGACAACTGGCTTCTTATATAAAGAACCAAGGATTCAGTAGAGTGACTTTAACTGGGCATACGGATGAAAATGGTCCGAGTTTGTATAATGATTTCATTTCAAAAAAACGCGCGAATGCTGTAAAAAGCTATTTTGAAACGGAAGAGATTACCGCTAAGATTAAAGCGATTGGTAAAGGCGAAGATGAACCGTTAGAATTGGAGAATGGTGCCTATTATAACCAAGAACAAATTGATATGCTAAATCGGCGTGTTGAGTTGTCTGAGATGAAATAAGGAATAACTACATGGATTTCATATAAACAGGGATAAAGCCTTCAAAATATTAAGAAATCTGATTTTTTCAAAGGATTTCTGATTGTTTGGATTTATCCTTGCTTATATGCAATCCTTGTAGTTACTTTTAATTTTTATTCTAACAAAAAGGGTAAATTATGTTCAAGAGTTTTAAAAACAAATTGATATCGCTTGTGGCTATCGCAACAGTTTTAGTAGGTATCATTATAACAATAGATGATATTATTGAGGTATCTTGTAGTCGATTTATAAATTGTGAAAATACCCAATCTGTTGCCCAATATACCAAAGATTTGTTTTCTAATCCAAATCAAGCCAAATTAAAGGTTGAAATTCTACCAGATACTTCTTTTAAGGTAGGTGAAACCATGCAAATGCGTTTTACTAGCGAAAAAAGAGGGCAATTGTTAGTCTTTGATATTAATAGCGAAGGCGCGTTGACGTTAATAATGCCTAATCAATATTACGAGGAAGCATTCAAACTCAAAGCGAAACAAGAACTGATCATTCCAGAAAAACACTGGGGTTTTGATTTACCTGCACAAGAACCGTTTGGTGAAGGCAGCTTGCTAACAATATTGGTAGAGGATGACATTGATTTAAAATCCATTTTACCAGTGCCTTTTGCAGAAATGAATGCAGAAATGGTCAAACCGATATTGCAACATTTGCATGATCAACTGAATAATGAAGTGATGTTAAATGGAGTATTACGCCCTAGAAAATGGGCAGGCGTGTTTAGCGATTATGAAATTAATAACCAGTAGTATTTTTTTACTATTGAGTATCTCCACTCATGCAACTCAACACGCTTTAGTGATCGGAATTAATCAATATCCATTCGATCCGCATTTTTCTAACCTAGATGCCGCAGTTAATGATGCACAGCTTATTGCAAAAACACTGCGAAAACAAGGTATTATCTTACCTGAAAATCGTCTCTTGTTAGATGAAAAAGCGACTCGTCAAGCCTTTGACAAGGCTTGGCAAAATATGCTCAAACAAGCTCAACCGGGAGATACCTTGATTTTGAGTTTTGCAGGGCATGGAAGTCAAAATAAAGACAATCAACCTTTTGATGAAGAAAAGGATGGCAAAGATGAATCACTGCTGTTTTACGACTATAATGGCAAACAAGGTTTTATTATAGATGATCAACTTTATAGTCTATTTAAAAAAGCCGCCGCTTATAAAATTGTCGTCTTAATTGATGCTTGTCATTCTAACGGCATGGTGCGTGCGCGACGTAATACAGGGAAAACACGTACCGGAAAATACAATATTGTTCCTTCAATTCCAGTATTGCCAAGCAATCAAGCTGATGAAAATAATCAGTTAAAGCATGTTACCTATATTACTGCCGTTTCTAGTGACAATCTCATTATTCAAGAAACCCATTTTTCTGGTAAACAACATGGCGCATTAAGTTGGTATTTTGCCAAAGCCCT
>JAGLHR010000426.1 GCA_023143415.1 Thiomargarita sp.
ATACAATCCTTGTAGTTATTGTTGTCAGACGAAAAACTTGATGTTCGAGTTTTAATAATGCAACAATTCAATCGCCATGCCTATCCCTTGCGCTTCACAAAATGGCTTTGCCTCTCCAATCTCCCACTGATAGCGGGTAAAACCTGTCTTTCAGGAAAAAGCAACTGATAAGTTTCCACCTTCTCCCAAAAATCTTCCACCTCTTTGAGAGTCGTTTTCACCTTCTTCTTTCTCACCTCAACTAAAACCACCCGCCCACAATTTGATTCCGCCACAATATCAATTTCCATTCCTTTGCCATCTTCGCGCTGAAGCAGAAAACGTTCCCTGACGAATGTGATATTCAATTCCGTGCGATCAGCAACATTCTCGAACTGATAACCGAAATCTCTTGCGATTCCGAAAAGCCGTCGCTAATAAATGTTCACCCACAATACCGATGTAATAACTCAGCTTTCCACGCAATGAACGATTTTCAGTATTGAGTTTGAGCTAGAGCAATGAAAAGACACCGCCTTTCTAAATCCGTTATTTATACACTTTTTTAAAGTCCAGTGGGATACAGAGAATTCAGTCAATTTAACGATATTTAATAGGGCGAATTGCACGAGAGTGGGTAATAACAAGAGCCTTGTAATATGCTTTAATTTAAGATATATTGTAACTACTCACAACCATAAAGGATTGCCCCTACAACCAGATTATTATGTAGAATGACGAAAATCTTCTGATGTAGGCTGCACCCCCTTGTGGTTGCCCTGAGTCGTTACGATAATTCAATAATACCCGACGAGGTTTTCGTTTTTTTGAAGAAAAAACGAAAACCTCGTCACTAAACCTGACAGGTTTTTCCTTAATTTCTTAAAATATTTGGTTTGGTTTCCTGTTTCAACTTTGACTTGAACTGTTTATATTTTTTCTACCATCTGGTAGAATAAGATTTAAAGTGAATGACAAGAGCATCCTTCACATTAGATCATCTTGTTTGTGTCAACAATTTTACCATTAATTATAGTATAGGTGACTTTTCCTTTAAATTCACTGTTTAAAAATGGTGAATTATGCCCTAAGCTGTGCATGTTGTCGGGGGTTAATGTCCAATGAATGTTGGGATCGAAAATGCAGAGATCAGCGGTGCAATCTATTGCTAATCTGCCTGCTGAAAGCCCTAAAATTTGAGCCGGTTTGTGGGTGACGTAGCCAAGAGCGGTTGTTAAGTCGATTTGCATTTCTTCTGCAAGGCGTAAGCAGAGCGGTAGTAATGTGTCTAGGGCAGATATGCCCGATGCAGTCATTGCAAAAGGGCTCAGTTTAGCATAGGCTTCATGGGGTTGATGATCGGAGGAAATGGCGTTAATGTTTCCTTGTAATAAACCTTCGCGTAAACCGGTTTTATCATCGTGGCTGCGTAAGGGGGGGCTTACATGGCATTGACTGTTATAGTTTTTGATGTCTTTGTCTGTTAGAAATAAGTGATGGGCGCTGACATCGGCAGTGACGGGTAATCCTTTAGCTTGAGCCTCTTTAATCATAGAGACGGCACGGGCGGTAGAGAGGCGGCAAAAATGTGCTCGTACTCCTGTCATTTCAATCAGTAGTAAGTCACGGGCGACGGCAATGGTTTCAGCGGTTTCAGGAATGCCATATAAGCCAAGACGGGTGCTGATTGTGCCTTCATGAATACAACCTTTGCTTAACCAGGGTTCAATGGGTTGTAAAAAAACGGTCATGTCACAATTGGCGGCATAAGAATAGGCGTGACGTAAAACTTGGGTGTTGGTAATGGGTAATACGTTACTGACACCGATACAGCCGGCTTCTTTGAGTATTCCGATTTCGGCTAATTGTTCACCTTTGAGTTCTTTTGTCATGGCGGCTAATGGTAATACTTTTGCCATACCGGCTTCTGCTGCCCGTTTTTGTATCAGTTCTGCGACCGCTGGTGTGTCAATCACGGGGTTGGTATCGGGTGGACAACAAACCGTTGTGATACCGTTTGCGGCAGCAGCGCGCGTTTCGCTGAAAATGGTGCCTTTATGCTCTGCGCCCGGTTCGCATAAGCGTACACTTAAATCTATGAGTCCAGGGCAAACAATTTGATTTTTTGCATTAATCTGTTGTTCAGCTGAAAAATCCGTCGGTGGAGTACCTATCGCAAGGATTTTTCCGTCGGCAATGTGAATATTCGTTACTGAATCTAAATTTGAGGCGGGATCTATCACTCGCCCTTCAAGAATACTGAGCGTTGCCATTATTGTCCCTCTTTTTGTTCGGGTATTGTGCCTAAAGTCATTGCCATAACAGCCATTCTTATTGCAATGCCATTGCTCACTTGTTGTAAAATAACGGAACGTTTTCCATCTGCGATGGTTGAATCAATTTCTACGCCTCGATTAATGGGACCGGGGTGCATGACAATGGCTTCTGGATGAGCGACCGCCAATACGTCTTCGGTGAGTCCATAATATTGAAAATATTCGAATACACTGGGCAATAATGCACATTGCATACGTTCCCGTTGTAGGCGCAGCATAATGACAACATCAACATCGCGTAGTCCCGTTTTTAAAGAGTTAAATACTTTGACCCCTAATTCTTCTATGCCCTTAGGAATCAATGTTTTTGGACCAACAACGCGCACTTGAGAAGCCCCTAAAGTCGTCAAGGCATGAATATCTGAACGGGCAACCCGTGAGTGTAGAATATCGCCGACAATAGCAACTTGCAGCGGCGCGAAATCTTTTTTGTATTGGTAAATCGTTTGCATATCCAGCATGGCTTGGGTGGGATGTTCGTGTTGTCCATCGCCGGCATTGATAATGTGGATATGGGGGGCAACATGTTGTGCCATGAAATGTGCCGCACCGCCTGCTTTATGGCGAACAACAAACATGTCGCAGTGCATGGCTTCTAAATTATGCAACATGTCAATAAGGGTTTCGCCCTTGCTACTTGAGGAGGTGTCAATATTGAAATTTAAGACATCTGCTGAGAGACGTTTTGCGGCTAATTCAAAAGTCGTGCGGGTGCGGGTGCTGGGTTCAAAAAATAAGTTGATGATGGTTTTCCCCCGCAATATGGGGGCTTTTTTAACGGCTTTTGCGTCAATACTGAGAAATGAGGCGGCAGTATTTAAAATTTCAATAAGCTTATGGCGTTTTAAACCTTCGATGCCTAAGAAATGTTTAAGACGACCTTGCTGATCTAATTGGATGTTATTCATGGACGGTGCGAATTTCTAAAGATAAGGGTTCTGGTCCACAAAGTTTGACCGTTTTGCCACTTTCTAAACAGAGTGAGCAGCCTATGATATCGGGTTGAATGGGTAATTCTCGTCCGTTACGTTCGATTAAAACGGCGAGTGTTACACTGGCAGGGCGACCATAGTCAAATATTTCATTGAGAGCCGCTCGTATTGTGCGACCGGTATGTAGCACATCATCCACTAATATAATGTGGCAATTATCGACTTCAATCGGTAAGGAAGACGGTTTGACATGAGGATGAAGTCCAATGCGGCTAAAATCATCCCGGTAAAATGCGATATTTAGTTGTCCTAAAGGTTGTGGTAAGTTGAGTAATTGATGCAGACGTTCTGCTACCCACACGCCGCCGGTGTGTATGCCAACCATTAGAATTTCATCACGTTTTTGTGTTTTGAGGTGTTGATTTAAATAATTAGCCATGCTTGGGAGTAGCATGTCAATATGGGCTATTTTTGACATTCGGTAAACCAGGTTTCGAGAATAATTTGAGCGGCAAAAGCATCTAAATTCTTTCTATTCTTCTTTTTTGAAAAAGGACTAGAAAGCATTTTTTCAGCGGCTGCTACAGAAGAAAGTGTTTCATCAATGGTATGAACGGGTAGTTGATAACGTATTTGTAGTTGCCGACTAAAGCGGCGAACTGCTGCCGTGATTGTGTTATCTGAACCGTCTGCGTGTTTGGGTAAGCCAACGACGAGCGCGTCGGGTTGCCATTCTTGAATTAAGGTGGTTATATCTGCCCAGTTGATTTGTCTTTTTTTGACTGAGACAATGGTTAAGGGGCGAGCGGTAGCTGTTAGGGTTTGTCCTATTGCTATTCCAATCCGTCGAGTACCGTAATCAAATCCTATTATATACATCATTTTTGTTTGGCTTTTCGTAACTACTCAGGGCAACCATAAAGGATTGCCCCTACAACAATATTCTTATGAAGACGGA
>JAGLHR010000427.1 GCA_023143415.1 Thiomargarita sp.
CTTTGTACAATTGGAGTTCAACGCTGGGGTGGTGAAAATTCGGCTTTTTTAATCAAAAGTTGATCCCATTTTTCTTCCGTTACAATAAATATTATGCTAAAAAACAATTGCTTACATTTTTTTCATTCATCATTTCGAGGTTTTCGTTTTTTTTCAAAAAACGAAAACCTCGAAAACCACCACTCGAGGCTAAAGTTTTTCTTTAAAAAAACTTTAGCCTCGAAACCATTCCAGAGTCAACCCGATTGGAGTTTGAGTTTTTTTGACTTCAACTAAAATGAGTCATCCACAAGACGATTCTGCCACAATATCAATTTTCATTGCCTTAATGTTTGCTGCAAGAGATGAGATTTAACCACATTTCAGGAATGGTTTGGGTATTTTCGCTTTCTAGTCAATAATACGCTTTCCGCCCAAACCGTCAAGGACTTCTAACAAACGCCTCTTACGTGCATGAGCTATTCGCAAATCTTGAAGATAAACTTCCCATTCTTTTTTTCTGCCCTTTTCTTGCAGCAGTGTTTGCACCTTTTGTAAATAGGGCGCTAAATATTCACGAAAAATGCTTGTAGTCGTCATTTTTTCCTCCGAATATTCCATGTCATCATCATCCCAACTGGAACGACGTTGCGAAAGACGTTGATCATCACTGTCTGTAAAGGGGACATTCTTACCTTTTTTGACGTGTTCCAAGTATTCAAGCACAACGGCAACCGCATGTTTGCAAGTAGCCCAATAAGGACAAGAACAGTTAGAATCAAGCGAACCATTAGCATTTATCTCTACCTGAGTCGCATAAATGTCTGTCCCTTTTACCCAAGCGACTAATTTTCCATCAGGCGTTTTAGCCAATTGACTCACACGCTTACCCTGTTGATAAGTTTTTCCCCTTGAGACAATAGTTGAACCGGCCCAATTGGTGAGTTCAATCCAAGTCAACGCTTTAAATTGTTCTACTTTAGATGGTTCTGGTTTACTTTGTTTTTTTGTCATAAAACAGTTAATGTATCGTTGCAGGCAAAAAGGTAAAACATCAAAACACACCTATTCTCAAAATCAACTTAAAGCCTCAAGTCGTTTGACTTGGGGCTTATGGAAAAACAGGGAAAAACCCCGTTTTTCCTTCTCCAAAAAGAGCAACAAAGCTAAAGCGTTGTACTCCAATTGTACAAAGCTAAAGCGTTGTACTCCAATTCGACAAAGCTAAAGCGTTGTACTCCAATTCGACAAAGCTAAAGCGTTGTACTCCAATTCGACATTGTAGGCTGCATACCTTTATGGTTGCCCTGAGTCGTTATGAAAATTCTCACATTCTGAAAATGCTGATTCAAACAAGGGTGAAAAATGACAAACTAGAAAAGGGGCTGCGAATGATGATTTGTAACTACTCAGGCAACCACAAGGGATTGCCCC
>JAGLHR010000428.1 GCA_023143415.1 Thiomargarita sp.
TTTTCTTAAAATCCCTTCTTATATAATACAATCCCTGTAGTTAAAGATTTTTCTTAAAATCCTTTCTTATATACAATCCCTGTAGTTAAAGATTTTCAAGATACCGATAATCCAAATGTATCCTATTAAAATTAAAAATTAAACCTCTCTTACAATCAAAATACTTAATCTGATTAGCAAACCTTGACAAAATGATCTCATCAAGTGTTTTCACAGCCAACACTGACAATAATAAATCACCCAAAATGAACAAAATAACCTCCTTTGTATCAAGGATATGATTATCGTAAACAGCAGTCATTTTTTTTATCACTTCAAAATCAATTTTTGCCATTTTTAATTCATAATAAAAAGCCCGTCGATAAATTTGATGGAAATAACCAACCCCAAGTGTTACTAAAATTTTATTAGCCATTAACAGTAAATCTTTAATTTCCTCCTTACTTTTGAGTTGCACTTTGCTAAAATCAAACGCATCTCTGAGCGGTGTTTTTTGAGCCAGTTTATTTGGAATGGTTTGATGGTACAATGATTTTTCACCAAAATTCGCCAAGATACCAATAGGTTTGCTATAACCTTTCAAATAAGAAATAAGTTGTGCTTGATGGATAGGCAACACTTGAGGCACGGCTTTTAATTCTAAAATGACGAGTTCTTCAACCAAAATATCAATAGCATAAAGCCCAACTCGTTTATCAATATAAAAAACCTCAAATTTTTTTTGACATTCCGCTTTTAAATCTTGCGCGGCTAATTCTAATTGAAGTGCCTCCTCATACACATTTTCGTTCCATAAGTTTTTTAACTTATTGAACACGGTAAAGAGACAGTGGTTGATTTGGAAGGTTAGATCGTTGTACATACGACAAAATTGGAGACAAGATACAACGCGGAGCGGAGCGTTGTGGAAGGCATTCCCAAACGGAGTTTGGGAACGAGAAACGAGAAATAATCTGCTATTTAGAAACAAAGTTTTTTCAAAAAACTTGCTTTCTTTTAATCAGACAGTTGAGGGGGGGTTACACGAGCTTAAAATCTGATAAAGGTATTATTTTACCTTCGTCACGAACCTTATTGAGATACGTTAAATCAGCAGTGACGAGTGTCGTATTATCTTGTGAAAGAGCAACCGATAAAGCGTATCAAACAAGTGATGGTGATAAGTTTTAGCAAGGCGACACGCGACGTTGAAAACAACAGGATTATTGCAAATCGGTAGTTCCATCGCGTAGAGTAAACTTATCACGTTTTCTGCATGTTCAGATCGTAAACGGGTTATGACAGCGGCTACCTCTGGAAGCCAATGGATTGGTTGCAAAACCATTATCTTGTCATTTTGCAAGGCTTTAAGTATTTCCAAAGCAATAGATATATCTGCCTCATTTTCAGCATCCTTCAAAAACCATTTAACAACAACACTGGCATCAATGACCCATGTTTTCATGATCTACCTTCATAACGTGCCATCACAATTTCTTGTGATGTGACAGGGGAAATTTCAGAACGCAATGCTAATAACGCATCAATGGCTTCTACTCGTTTGCGTCTGGTTTTTTCTTTCTCTATTGCCTGAAGCATTAAATTGCTTATGACGGCGTTTTGGTTTTTATCCCAAAACATTTCATTAAAGGCATTTTTAACGTCTTCAGATATATTGAAGGTGATGGTTGTCATAATAATGTGTCTCCTTGTTTGGGAATGAGAAAACAGAGTTTGGGAACGAGAAATACTTTTTGGAGTCCATCTGAAGTCTTACCGGTGATAACAGATATTGCCAAAACTGACAGTAAATTTGACTTTTATCAAAAAAACATTAAACTTAGGAAGGTTTCGAGGTTTGAGTTTTTTGAAAAAAAATCAAGTCGAGGTTAAAGTTTTTTCTTTAAAAAAACTTTAACCTCGACTCTCGAATGTGATCGATTTTATGCACATTACATTAAAAATGTTTTTCAGGCGTTTGCGGAGCGAATGCTTGAAAATTTATTCCCACATTAAAAATGGGTGAACACATTACCCTACGATAAATATTGACTATTAAAAATACCCTATTATCAAATAACATGACTAAAAAATTGCCTCATTTCCCTGATGAAGATACCCCAGTACAATGGATTTGCCCACCCATCGCAGGGCGTAATATTTTAAATCACGTTTTTAAGTACGCTTTAAAACCGCGTTTACAATCTGATGGCACATGGATTATTAATGCAAAAAACAATTGGCGTTGTTTTTCAAAATCACATTGGTTATATACAAGTGCAGATGAGGCACAAAATGTCTTACGTGCTAATATGCAGAAACATTTACAATGTAGTCCAATTTTATCAGAGCAACGATGCGTGGCAATTGCACCTAGTTTTAAAAATACTTGGCGTTTGTGGCAAATTGTTCATCAGGAAACGACTTTAGCAGAATATTTGGCAAAAGCATTGTGTGAAAAACAGCTTGAGAAATTGGCTTTAGAAATTTTTAGATGTGCCACACGTTTTGCTGATGCCCTATTGCAAAGTACCCGTTACCCGCCTTTACTTAATCTATCGCTGGAAAATTTGGGTTTGGATGCAGAGGTACAATTGGTTTATCTCGGTAGTGTAGATGAAGAAGCCTCTCTGACAATTAGCGAGTCTATGTTAATAGATACTATTAAAGAAGCATTTGCAGTGCCAATTGCCCAAGCATTACCAAAACTTGATGTAGCTGTGATAAAAGAGCTTGAGAAGATTGATGGTTTTGATCAACAATATATTGTAGAAATATTGAGTCAATTATTTCGTGAATTGAGGAAAACTTTGTAGAAATATTTTTTTATTTGTTGTAGAATTAAAACAAGATTTAATAATCTATTGACAACAGGATAATTCAATCATGGATTGACTATTTGTAATTACTCAGCGATTAGCCTTGAAATCAATTTCAAAGCTAACCGCTGAGTAGTTATATGGATGTTTTGTTTTTAACAATTTTGAGACTTATTTTCATTCTATTTTAGGAGTATTTGTAATATGAAACAGAAATTTGCGTCGTTCCTGCTGACAGGTAAAGCAGCTACACTCCCTTTTTATGCCCCTAGCGTCTTGGCTGATAATATGCTGGATGTGATGGCAGAAGGCAAAGTATGTATAGCAGAATTGCCTAAAGATGGCATTGAAGTAATGAATGTGTGCGAGGGAGGAGTCTCCGCTAAAATCACTGGGTGTCCAAGCGAGGCTGGTGGTACAGGTCCTGACGTGATGAATGTCGTTGTGACGGGTTTGATACCAAATGATGTTGTATTCCTCATCTCTGCGGATGATAAAAATGGATTTGATTGGGAACCTGAATTTAAGCTTGGTGCAGAAAATGTGGTGTTTTTGAAAAGTGTCATGACACAAGCACCTATTGATTTGGATGATCTCATAAAGGATGCGCTTTCTGACTATGTTGTTGGTGGTGCTAAAGCAGAAGGGGGAGGTTGCTCACTCTCAATTCCCGTCGATTTAACCAAAACCCCTAATCCAACTGGATTTAATCTGCAAGCAGTCATCATTAGAGGAGAGGAAGTCATCTTTTCCGAGATGGATGAAATTGAGCGTGATGCCCAGGGTGAGACTTGCCCACCAGCTCCAGTAGTAGAAAAAGTGCCGGGTTGTGAGACTGATATGTATGGCGAGTGTGTTGATGATGGTGGCGAAGACACTGGTGATGACGTATACGGCGGCACAGGCGGAGATGACACTGGTAGTGAGGCTGGTGGCGAAGACACTGGTGATGACGTATACGGTGGCACAGGCGGTGATGACACTGGTAGTAGTGAGGCTGGTGGTGACACTGGTAGTGGTGATGCTTATGGTGGCACAGGTGGTGATGACGCTGGTGGCGCGTACTAAGATAATATCATTGATCCCCTTCTATTATTTTTTTAGATAGGAAAAAGGTGGGCAACTTTGTTGCCCACCTACATGGCTACATGGCTATGTAATCATTGTAAGGAAATAATAAAAATGTATAGTGAAAATATTGAAACACTTTCTATTTCTTTACCCGCTTTTTTCGTTAAATTTATTAATAATTATATTTCAACACATCAGAACAAATCACCATCGGTAGTCATACAGGATGCGCTTCAACTCTTGCTTGATCAAGAAGAACGACAACAGGTGGCAGGGAATGCCGCATTATTGTTTGAGAAAAAACAACAAGTTTTTGAACTAGAGCAAGCTTATCGTGATGCTGCTCAAGAATTTGATACGAGTTGGGAAATAACAGTTATGGATGGACTCTCTAATAAAACGTGGTAGATAACGTTTTTTTGTAACTAATTGATTCTACAGCATTTAATTATTTTCATTCTTAATTTGTTGTACGAGATTATTTATTCCATTAATCCAAACATCAATATTCGTGAACTCAACAACTCCCCCTCCCTTATTTACGGGCAAACATATTACCCTCCGCCCTATCACCCCAGCCGACACCGCTTTATATTATCGTTGGCTACAAAATCCGATTTTCTTACCCTACAAACCCTACCTTAAACTCCTATGCCCAACACCAGCACATTTATTAGCCCATCTCAGTCTTCAGGCACAAATAAAACCGCGTTGTGAAATCGAAGCATTGGTTATCCATCAAAAAACGCAAGTGCCTATTGGCATAATTGGTTTAGCAGGGATTGATCGATTTAATAAAAAAGCGGAATTTTCGGCGGGTTTTGTACATGGGCATGGCACACACGCACTTGGGGAAGCGATCAACGCTGGCATCTCTTTAAGTTTCTCAGGCATGGATTTGCATAAACTGGTTTTTTATACCACTGCGAATAATCATCACGCCCTTAAAATTATGCAGCGTCATGGATTTACACAAGAGGGCTATTTTAAAGAAGAAATATTAGTGAATAATGAGCAGCGCGTTGATTTATACCGTTTTGCCTTAATGCGCGAACATTGGATTCAATCTTCTTTATATAAACGTCTTAATCGTATCGCGCCATTGAAACCACCCATAACCAATATAGAAAATACTCTTCTAAGGAATGAGAATTGAATAATACACGAAACTAAACCTGACAGGTTTTCAAAACCTGTCAGGTTTGGCTTGAAAGTTTCGGATGTTATTAAAGTTTCATTCCTAAGTGAAGAGGCTTTAGGAAAAGATTGGAATAAAACTGAAGAGGATGAAGCATGGAAACATTTACAAACGCCCCACCCACTGCCCTAATCATTGATGCCACCTTGCCCACCTATGATCAAGATTCAGGCTCCTTACGCCTACTTAGCCTGATGAAAATGCTGGTAACAATGGGTTACAAATTAACCTTTTTTTCTTATGAAAGACGTTATCATCTCAAATATCGCTATGTGCTTGAAGCCTTGGGTATTGAAGTATTTAGAGGGCAATGGAAAAATCTTTTAGCGACGAGACAATTTAATTGGGCTTGGGTGTGTAGAGTGCAAACCGCACATCGTTATATTCCCATTCTCCGCCTGATGAATCCTGATGCCAAAATTTTTTATGATACAGTGGATATTCACTATATCCGCGAATTGCGCCAAGCTGAAATAGAAGATAATCCCGCAATGGCGGATCAGGCACTTAAAACGAAACGTAAAGAGTTATCTAATTGTTTGTTAGCAAATAGGGTAATTACTGTCACGGCTGAAGATGGTGAGCATTTGCAAAAAGAGTTGCCAAATCTAAACTTTTCAGTAATACCCAATATTCATCAGCAACATTCTTCTCAAAATACCCCTTTTGATGAACGAAAAGACTTAGTTTTTATAGGTCATTATCGCCATAAACCTAATCAAGACGCGGTATTTTATTTTGTTGAACGCATATTACCTAAAATCCATGCCCGCCTACCTGATGTCAAACTTTATCTCATTGGCAGCCATCTAACAAATAAAATCAGAGCGTTGGCAAATGAATACATTAAAGTGATCGGCTGGGTGGATCAAGTTGAACCTGAATTTGCACAACGTCGGGTATTTATTTCGCCACTGCGTTACGGCGCAGGCATGAAAGGAAAATTGGGGCAAGCATTGTCTTTAGGCTTGCCTATCGTGACGACGACTATCGGTGCTGAGGGCATGGGATTGGTTGATGGCGAAATGGCTTTGATTGCTGACGATCCCGATAGCTTTGCAGAAGCCGTTTGTCGTTTATACAGCGATTCGGATTTATGGGAAAAAATTGCTCATCAGGGCAAAGATTATATCGAACAACATTATGGCGGCGCAGCCGTGTATGATAAATTAGCCCAATTATTAAAAGAATTTAATCTTCTCCCATCTCCTCTGCCAGATTATTCCGCCTTACCCACGCCCGACTTTTTAAGATTGCCCCATTTTATTAAAACCCTCAATGCCAATCCGATTCAATATCCAGACGCGCCTAAACCCCGTGTCAGTATTATCATACCCGTTTTTAATAAAGCCCTGTATTCCTATAACTGTTTATTAGCCATCCAGAATTGCGATCAAGAAATCAGCAAAGAAGTGATTATCGTTAATAATGCTTCCACTGACGAAACGGCGACTTTATTAACACAACTTCAGGGCGCATTCACCGTTATTAATAATTCAGAAAATCAAGGTTTTGTACAAGCCTGTCTGCAAGGGGTAGAAGTTGCCAAGGGCGAATTTTTGCTCTTTTTAAATAATGACACCCAAGTGACTCCGGGCTGGTTATCCAATATGCTAAAAGTCATGGAAACCGAACCAAAAGTGGGCATAACCGGGGCGAAATTGATTTATCCTAATGGGCAATTGCAAGAAGCCGGTGGCATTATCTTTAATGATGGCAGCGGTTATAATTATGGACGATCACAAAATCCATTACTTCCCCAATTTAATCAAAGTAGAGAAGTCGATTACTGCTCCGGTGCCTGTTTGATGGTGAGAAAAAACTTATGGGAACAACTTGGTGGCTTTGACTTACGCTATGCCCCCGCCTATTATGAAGACACTGATTTATGCTTTGCAGCGCGTCAAGCCGGTTATAAAGTCTTTTATTGCCACGAATCTCAAGTGATACACCATGAAGGGATTACTGCTGGTAGAGATATTAAAAGCGGGTATAAAGTTTATCAAGTGGAAAACCGTAAAAAGTTTCAAGAAAAATGGAAGGAAGTCTTGTCTAAACATTATCCCCCACTTCCACAATCATACAATGATGCCGCTTTTAGGCTTAAAATGTAGAGTCGGCAGAGAAAAATCAATACTGGAGCGTGGGAACGAGACAACAAATAATATCGATTAGACCTGACAGGTTTTGGAAACCTGTCAGGTTTGATTCATCTGGAATTGATTTCATGCACGTTCCTTAACTGATTGGAGCATAAAAATGTTACAAGCTATTGAAGCTGTTATTGAAAGAAACGGTTTTGTACGACTAAAGGAATCTATTCACCCGGTACGCCCTGTGCGGGCTGTGATCACTTTGCTTGAACCTCTTACCGAACAACCCGTTATTGACATCGGAAATGGTTCAAATGTGTTAGCCTTATTAAATTCGCCATCATTCAAAAACGCACCAGCAGGTAATCCTGTTTCAATGGAAGTCGTTATCCAAGCCAATCGCACTGCGTGGGGAGACTGATTGATGGAGAATATTTATCTGGATAGTTGCATTGTTATTTATTTGGTAGAACGCCACCCGATTTTTGCACCTGTGATTAAAAAAGCACTGGTTGAAGCAGGTGATATCATCCTAAGCGTTTCTCCCTTAGTGCGTCTGGAAGTTTTGGTCAAACCGAGGCGGGAAACCGATATTCCTTTACAAGAACGTTATGAGCGTTTTTTGGCTGAACAGTATATCTTGGAGATGCCTGAAGCAGTATATGATTTAGCGTTATCCTTGCGTGTACAATACAACCTAAAAACGCCAGACGCGCTACATCTTGCCACTGCAAAATACCATGATTGCAATGCATTCTGGACTAATGATAACCGACTTGCTATGGTTTCTACTTTAGCTGTAAATATATCGGAAAAATATAAGCAGGAATGAAATTCCTAACATAAATTATCGGATATGATGGAGTCCATTCGAGGTTTGATTTTTTTTTCAAAAAACTCAAACCTCGAATACTTTAGTAAACGTAGGGTGGGTAAGAACGAAGTGGAAACCCACCATTTATTCGCTAACATTTTCAACCCATCAAGGAACGTAGTAAACGTAGGGTGGGTAGGAACGAAGTGGAAACCCACCATTTATTCGCTAACATTTTCAACCCATCAAGGAACGTAGGGTGGGTAGGAACGAAGTGGAAACCCACCATTTTTCATCATCATAAATAATGAGTAAAGTATGGTGGGTAGGAACGAAGTGGAAACCCACC
>JAGLHR010000429.1 GCA_023143415.1 Thiomargarita sp.
TCCTGTCTAATCTGATACAAAACAATAATAATGTCATTAATATTAGCCGTCTCAGGCAATTGTGAAATCGCGGTGATGGCAGATTGTTTTAAGGTTTCCATTATAAATACCTCTTCAGTAGAATGGTGAATGGTGAATGGTAAATGATGAATGAAAAAAAGTCAAAAAATGTAAGTTATTGTTTTTTAAATTATTTTAAATAAAAATTTCATCCTCGAATATTGTTTGAATCAGAATTTAAGAATTTCAGAATTTTCAGAATTGAGATTTAAAATAAATAATTGATTTTTAAGTTTTTTTTAAAAGGGCTGAAATTGAGAATTTGAGTTTTTTTTCTGAAAATTCTCAAATTCTTAAATTCTGATTCAAACTATAAAAGAATGAAAATTTCTCCACATTAACCAGCCGCTGTACTCCTATTCAAAACCAAGAATCCAAGAATAACAGTACAACGGATTTTAGAAATAAGCGGATTTGAAAACACGAGAATTGATGAGATTTAATCCGTTTTATTCTCAAATCCGCTGTACTCCGATTCAAAATCAAGAATCCAAGAAAACCATGTCAAACTTAACCCCTGAACAACTCGCCGAAGAAGATGTCAACCGCTTTTTCGGCAACCGCCTCACCACCGAAGAACATAATCTCGCCGTTCAAATCGAAAAAGAAATCTTTTATAAAACAGAATCCAACGCTTTGGCAGAATGGCGAGAGCGCGTCAGCCAATTTGAGCAGGATTTACACACCCGTTTAAGTCAAGCTGAACCATCACAACGTGCAGCCTTGCGTTTTGCCATTCTGTTTTTACAATATATAGCCAGTGAGGCAGCAAGAAATCTTTTTAACAACCCACGAGAAAGCCTTATTTATTTAGAACGTGGCATTGAACACGCCGAAAACTTCTTAACCCAGGGCGAAACGGCGGCGGGGGTGCGGGAACAGATACTAAAACTGTACTTCAACGCTGGAGTTACGCTGAGAACCGCGCCTTTCAATGATGCCGAGAGGGCACTGGAAACTTACCAACGTGGCATTGAACACGCCGAAAACTTCTTAACCCAGGGCGAAACGGCGGCGGGAGTGCGGGAAGAGGTGCTAAGACTGTACGTCAACGCTGGGAATACGCTGGGATCCGCGCCTTTCAATGATGCCGAGAGGGAACTGGAAACTGTCCAACGTGGCATTGAACACGCCGAAAACTTCTTAACCCAGGGCGAAACGGCGGCGGCGGTGCGGGAAATGGTGCTAAAACTGTACGACAGTATATCAAGCATATTGGGAAATAGCGGACAAACAGGCTTAGAAATACAACAATTACCCACATTCGGTTTATGGTCTTGGATAAGTCTCGCTAAAGCAAAACAACGGGCAAATCTACTATACAACTGGCAAATCTCCTTACGAACCGCCCCCACCTACCCTGATTTCACAGCCGCCTTCCAAGACTTACTACACACAGTTTTATTAAAATGGCATAATCCAAAACGCCCCCATCGCCATTTTAACTTTATAACCACAGAAACCCTACTGGCGATCAGTGAAAGCTTATACGGATTAGAACAAGCCAAAGAAAATCAGCGTTTAAAAACGGTTTATCGTTGTTTGGAATACCTTGATAATTCACCTATTCTGCTGGATTTAAACGAATTGTCTAGGAAACAGGCTGTTTTAAATAAAACTTTAGATGAACTTAACTCATTAAACAAGTTATCTGTTGTGCAAAAAATTCGCAGGTGGAAGACTCAATTCAAATTAAACAAGCTCTCACAACAACAAATTCGATTAGCCAATCATTCCTACTGGCGAGAGCAAGTTGAAGAAGTCGAAAAAGCCTTGGTGAATTGGTTCATGCCCGCT
>JAGLHR010000043.1 GCA_023143415.1 Thiomargarita sp.
AAAAAACTTTAGCCTCGAAAGCAATTCATTTCTAATTTGACTCATTTTTAAATTCGCATAATCTATTTATTTTTTTGTTTTTTTTATGGAGTGGAAATATATGAAGAAATTTTCCTTGAAACAGAAGCTGTTGCCAGCGGCTATGGCAGCGGCTATGGTATCAGGCTTTGCCTTTAGTGGTAGTGCCAATGCCATTCATGTGGCAGAAGATGGAATAGGGCAAGTATTATTGGCCCCTATCTATTTTACAGAAAGTGGCTATAAAACTAAGGTGGCTATTGTCAACACCAGTTCCGATAAAGCGGTCAAAGTCAAAGTCGTGATTCGTTCTATGGTTGCTTCTACTGAGATACTTGACTTTATTTGTTATATGAGTCCGACGGATGTTTGTCGTTTTGAAATTCGCAAACAAGAAGGTGGTAAGTATGATGGTCAGGTTGTGATGTACTCTGATGATGATTCCATTAAGAGTCCAGCGGCAACAGATACGAATTTTGATCTGGTCGATTCTTTGGCGAATACGGATGCGACGTTTGCGTCTATTAAGCCCGTCACACAACCCTTATTTAGTCAATATCTTGGTGCAACCGATACTTTATCGGTTGGACATATTGAGTTCTTTGGTTTGTATGCGGTAGAAGGGACGCGGACAGGTTATGATGCTGAGAATAAAGCTGTTTCAGTGACCGTAGAAAGGGGCATGAGTAAGTTTGCATTGGCGCAGCTTTTTGATACACCTCGTTATCCTGAACATACCGATTTTATTAACCATCGTAAACCGAGTGGCGGTTTTGAGACGATAGGCTTATTATCCCCGGCAAATCAGCCAGAAGAGAGTGTTAGTCCAGATAGTTCTCCTATTCGTTCTACCAATCCTGATTGGATGCAATTAATGGGGACAATTGCCCTGACTGGCGGTGAAGATCGTTTTGGTTATCGTATACCTGCTCTGGCAGGCGCTGTCGGCGATAATGTGCCTTTAATAATACCGACTGGTTTACCTTTAGCCGCCGTATGGGACGGGCTTGTTATTTCAAATCCAAGATGGGATGCGATCATTGGTGCTGAAACCGGAATTGGTATGGGTCTTGGAAATGGTGATACTGATAAAGTAGTGGAAATTGAGACGGCTTTAGCAGCCACTCACCTTCAAAATACTTTTGAAGATGATAACAGTACGATGCTGACTCGTTTATTGATCACTTTCCCAACGAGATATCGTCATAATCCAACCAGTGATCCTTGCGGGACAGATACATCGTCAGGTACTTCTTTTACGCCACCTTTCCAGACAGATGGTGCAATGATATATCAATTATCTGCCTATGACAATTTTGAAACTATTTTCAAAAAAGTCGCTTCCGGAACAGATTTCTCCGGTGGTGGCTGTGTCGAGCACTGCGCAGTAGATGATCTGGGTTGTGTAGAATGTGAAAAAAATAATACCATCGGAGGGAGATTGGTGGAAGTGAACTACTTCAATCCTGATTGGCATGGTGCTCTTGAATCCGTCGGCAGTTTGGCCGACTTCAATTCAGGCTGGTTTGATATGACTCTTGAGCCAAGAATAGGTTGTCCTTATGAAGGCGCACCTGCACTTTCTTTTACGCATAAATATACCGTTCAAAATGGTTCTATGCGTTCTTCATGGTTAATACCGACAGCACATAAATAATATTATGTTGCAAGCGGTCTAGTAGTTGGCTAGATTAATTTTTAATCTTCCAGATTCGATTCCAAGTTTTTTTACTTGGGATCGAAATTTTTCAGAATTTTTCAGTTCAAAATTTTTTAAGTTGTTTTTATATTGCTATCTCACCCATGAGCGTCAGAACTCTCTTGGCTAACGAAAAAGCTGAGTAGAAAAAAAAGCTGAGTAGTTAGCCTTCATCAATTTAGCTTTCATCAATTTGGGTGCATTTCTGCTTTTTCCCACAATCAAAAACTAAAAACGACAACTCGACTGATGTCGTATTGAAACTCAAAATGACACGCCGTGCGATGTTTCAATCCGTATTGTTTAAAATACGGTTCGAGTCAATCCTTTATTACAATCATTGTCGTTCTTGTTAAAAGTAAGTAGGTAGGATCGTTTCAATGCGCCACCCATCAACTTAACCTGCCTTGAAATTTTATAATGAAAAATCATCTTCCCCATTTTCAAAAAGCGTTTTCCCCGCTTATCCAAAAGGGTTTAGTGACTTTAGCTTTATTCTTGTTTTCAATTTCTGCCTTTTCAATGGATTGGATATTGAAACGCGAAGTGCCAACTAATGCTACAAACTATCTCTTACTTGATTCAAATAGGAACCTTAATATTAGCTATCCAATGCCGGAAATAGTGGGACTAGGTGAAACACTGCGTGTTAAAATCCTTCTGCCACCGGGTACCTCTAACACTAATATTTCAGCACAATCAAATAGTTGGCAATGTGCGCCTGCAACAGCAACTATTCCATCATATAAACGTTGTCCCGTGATGGACGGATTTGATCATGATCCTGGAAACTTCTGTCCCAAAAATCATAAGGACGGAATCCTCCAACCTTGTGGAGTTGGCGACTTTGTTTATCTTGATGATTTACATAGCGTAACGGCAAGATTAGGTGATATTCTTTATCCGACGGAACCTGTCGAACCTGATGATTTAACACTCAGTAAAGCCCGCTATGCATATTTCGTACTCTATCAACAACCAGATGCTTTTGGAGCATTTCGTTTTTCTGGTGTTTTGGCAATGACTATTACCATATCAGATTTTGAGCTATACGAACTGTGGCGTAAGGATCGGTCTTGGGCGGGTGGTCCTGGGGATGTAGATGGAATTGGTAAGGATTATGGTAATTCTGTCATGAATATCATTCCTCCAATTAATGGCACAGTTACCATTGAACCGAATGATCTTTCGGGTAAATCTTCTTGTAATAGCACTGATACCAATTGTGAATTTAGCTACAAACCCGGTACCACAGTGAAACTGACTGCCAACCCGACTACTGTCGGCTATGTCTTTGATAGTTGGGGTGGGGATAATTGTTCTGGTATTGATAATCCTATTTCTGTTACTGGTAATTCTATTACTGTAGTGATGAATGATGCTAAAAGTTGCACCGCAAACTTTAATCTTGCTCCTGTCACTCTTACTGTATCAACAAGCCCTGCAGAAGGTGGTACAATTACCGATACCGATAATTTGGGTAAACTTAATTGTGGTGGCGATGCTACCGATTGCGAAAAAGAGTATGAGTCCAATAGTACAGTGACACTAACTGCTAAACCTGCTGACGGTTTTACCTTTATCGGTTGGAATATGGAAGCGAGTGGTACACCTAGCACGACTGAAAATCCGATTACTATTCAGATGGATGCGGATAAGAATTATACCGCGATCTTTATTAAAAACCCTCAGCTTACCGTGAATGTTTCGGGTGATGGTACTGTTATTACTCTTAATCAGTATTTTACTCTTGATCCTAATATTATTTTATGCGGCACATTTGGTAATAAATGTGAAACAAGAAATATTCAACCTGCGAGCAAAGTGTATCTACTTACTCTAGCAGATGCAGGTGCCTTTACGGGTTGGAAAGGTGAATTTTGTACCAGTGATAAAAACTGGATTGAAATTACAATGGATGCTGGCAAGGATAAAATATGCACAGCAAACTTCGATACAGTAAAATCAGCCACACGGAAATCAGTTCAGGCTCAAGGAGATGTTAATCAAGGTAATTTATCTTCTCGTCACTTTATATATGGTGGGAAGTCCACTATTCCTGATGATGACTTTAAAATTATAGTAACTGCTAGTGTAGCCAGCAGTGCAACCGATGCTTTTGAAACATTGACATCTGGTGCGGAGGTAAAAAATAATAGCTATATAGATATTAACGCTATAATTGAGCCAAAACCTGAGCATCAAGATGTGTCTATTGTGATAATAGCCAAATGGGAATTGGAAAACAAGGTAACATTAGAAGAAAAGATCGAGTGGTATAACAAAGTACTTCCTGAAAACATGTTTAATGATACGGGTTGGAAACCACTGGATTTTTCCAACATTCAATACATGACTCATTCAGGGAAAGAAAGCTACTCCGTTAATGTCTTTACAGGGAAATTATTACCGCTTGAAGAAAAAACCTTTACCGCAAAACGGGTACATTTTTATATTGGTTATACTATTCCATCATATCCACCAAACAATGTTTTTTATCTCAGTCAACCGATTACCTTCTCATTTCCTGAACAGGCTCCTGAACAGGTTCTTACGGAAGAATAATCTTAAATGGGTTGAGAAATCCGATTTTTGAAAAAAATCGGATTTCTTATATCTCGTATTGCATCATTTTTTGCTCAGTCTTAGTTGTACTCCAAAGCAACAAAGCTAAAGCATTCGAGGTTTGAGTTTTTCTTCAAAAAACTCAAACCTCGAATGTACTCCAAAGCAACAAAGCTAAAGCGTTTTCGAGGTATTAGTTTTTTGAAAAAAAACTAATACCTCGAACTCCATTTGTATTTCAAGACTGAGTAATTACCATTTTTTTAACTGCCCTCATTATTACTGCATCATTTTTTCTACCTAAAGTAGTAATCTTTCTTCTTATGGAAAATATACTGACTTCTCTCAATAACTTTATTCCCCCTGACAATTGGAAAGGGCATATTTTCCTGCTGCCTCAAGATGCGATGCGCTACCTCTATCAATTTATTGTAGATAATAAGTTACAGGCTTGCATTGAATTAGGTACGGGCTTCGGTGCCACCTCTTGCATGATGGGTGCAGCAGTAAAAGAATTAAATCAAGGCAAAGTCATTACAATAGATAAATATTTGCACCACCCAGTCAATGTAAAAGTGTTGATGCGTCATGTTGGGTTGAGCGATGAGAGTATCGAAGTAGTCGCAGATGAACTTGGCTACAATTGGTTTCTCGCTGAACTGATTCGTGAGCAAACTCACGACGGCGTTTGTCTTCCCATTTTTGATTTTTGTTTACTGGATGGCGCACATGAATGGGAGCCAGATGCTTTGGCTTTTTCCTTGATGGCAAAGCTCTTGAAACCGGGTGGATGGATTGCTATAGATGACATTAATTTTTTTCTTCGCATGATACCTAATTGGCAGGAGAGTCATGGCACTTACACAGATAAAGAACTTGATACATTTCAAATGAGGATGGTTTACGAATTAGTGGTTCAACAACACCCAGATTTTGGTGATTTTCATTTAACGCATGATGGTAGAATTGGTTGGGCTAGAAAAAAGCATCCTGCCGAGACTAAAAAGTCGTTGGTTAATCGAATCAAATCATCTATTCTGAAGCGGTAAATTAACTTCGCACGATCAAATTTCTTTTAAGATTTGAAAAACCAAGTTTTTTTAAAAAACTTGGTTTTTTTTAGGGCAACAGTATTAATAATACCAATGGAAAATACTAACAACAAAGCACTATTTTATTTCATTATGCTCACAATGACCCTTATATCCCTATTAATAATAGGTGAATTGTTTGCACGTTTATTTATCACACCTGAAACACTACCTAAACCGCCGCCCTTCAGCACGATAGATCCCTATAAAGCCAATCCCTATATTCTCAGAAAGCGTCCCTATCTTTTTTTTCATATTCCCCATTCCAAATATATCCAAGCGCGATCTTCCTACCAAGTCAACTACGAAATCAATGCGATGGGATTTCGTGGTACTGAAATCTCTCCTAAAACGGGCTTAAAAAGATTGATTACAATAGGAGATTCCATCACAGAAGGGCATGGCAACCCATTTCAGCAAACTTTTTCCTATCGGCTAGGCGAGAATCTGCGCCAATATGATTGGGAAGTGATCAACATGGGTGTACAAGGAGGCAGTCCTCTCTATTATGCCGCCAATTTAGAACGCTATCTCTCGGTGCGCCCTGATGCGGTGCTGATAGTCATTTTTGAGAATGATATTTCAGATGATCGTACTGGAGAATCCGTCTATTTCACATTGCCTTTTCTTGATAATGAACAAGAATTATTAATGAAAACGCCTACCAAAGCGTTTTTATCAAAATTCCGACTTTATACCTTATTACAAAGAAGCTGGAAACACTTTGTTCACTCACCGGTCGAAGCATTTGAAGATATTATTATCCAAAATCAGAAAATTACCTATACAGCTGAAGAACAAAAAGCGATCAAAACTTTTGAGGAAGAACAAACCGCATTAAGTGTTCTACAACCCAGACCAAAATATTTCATTGCCCCCGCCGCTTTTGATAAAGAATGGGAAAAAAGCCAAGCCTACTTAGATTATATAGTGTCATCATTTCACCAGCGTGGGATTGCCGTTATGATTACAAACCTATCTGTGACTGGACAAGAACCGGGTTTAAATCCAGCTTACCGTGAACATGCCAGCACTTTAGATCAAAAGGTTTCCAAATGGGCAGCCAAAGAAAAATTACCATTTCTCTCTTTACTCCCTACGATTTCTCGTGCAGTTGAAGAACATCAGCTTCACTTTCACACAAAAGTTGTCATTGAAGACGATGGTCATCCCACGCCAGAAACACATGCTAGGATTGAGCGTACTTTGCGCCCTTGGGTTATCAACAGTTTAGAAATGAAATAGCTTTGGCTGTACTGGGTTTTGCAACTCCTCGTTGATTTCATCTTCCCTATTTGAAGGGACAGGTTTAAAGTAACTTATTGATTTGTATTTGTTTTTTGTATCATTTCAAGTGCTTATAGGGTGAACCTTGTGTGTTCGCCCTGATTGTGAATGCCCTGTTTTTCTGCACCCCTGTGGAGCAAACAACAGTAATAAAACTATATCACTCGATCATCAAGTTTTTGATGTTATTTGACTTTGCATCAATCAATTTTTAAATGTTTAAAAAAGCAAATTATTGATTTTTAAAACAATTAATTTTTAATGACTCAAAAAAATATGATTTAAAATCAATGATTTACAAAAAAACTTGATGATCGAGTATCATTAATCATTACTTAGGACGGAAAAAATATGCCAACTATTATGATTTCGGGTCCTTATCGCTTTTTCTTTTATAGTTTTGATTGTAACGAACCGATACATGTTCATGTACAACGGGATAGTTTGGTCGTTAAGTTTTGGATTGAACCCATTGCTTTAAGTTATAATCATGGCTTTCCAGCGCACGAACTGAATAAAATTCGTCGCATTATTAAATCTAACCAAAATAATATTATAGAGGCATGGCATGAACACTGCGGTTGAAATTGATGAGCCTTGTATTAATAATTTAACGATCACTGAAGACACTATCACGGCGCAACTCGTAGATGGTCGTGTGATTAGCGTACCTTTAGTCTGGTCTTGGCGTTTATCTGAAGCGACCCCTGAACAACGCAATCATTATGAAATGATTGGGAATGGGCAAGGGGTGCATTGGCCCGATATAGATGAGGATATTAGTGCCAATGGAATGTTATATGGTATTCCCGCTCGACGACCCTGTTCAAGCACCAATCGGTCATTAGCTCCAAAACGTGACATGATTGAAAAGGAACTTTGTCCTGCTTAATCATCTACTCTATGCACACCTCTTTTTTCTCGTTCCCACTCGCCGGAGTGGGAACGCATTCGGGACGCGCCAACGTTCCATAACGTAGTCTCCCCTTCTTTCTTACTCACAGTTGTACCTCAACCCAAACCCACCAACTCTTTGGCAGTGCGAGGCAACTCATCGTTGATTTCATCTTCCCTATTTGAAGGGTCAGTTTTAAAGTAACTTATTGATTTTTATTGGTTTTTGTATATTTTCAACTCGTTGCCAAAATCAATATCATTGACTTAAAGGGTCAGTCTAGCCCATACAAAATACCGTGCCCTGATTGTGTTTGCCCTTTCTAATATCAAAGCTTGAACGAATGGGTTGTGCTTCAAAAACTTGGCATCATCAAGCCATGAAGCATTTTAGGGAAATTATTCGAGACACAGGTCAATTCATGACGGATCCAAAGACAGGTTTATCCTGGATTGAAAAAAAATCGTAACGACTCAGGGC
>JAGLHR010000430.1 GCA_023143415.1 Thiomargarita sp.
CGTTAGCCTCGAATGCCCCTACAAAACCCCGCGTATTCTATGTTTGTAGGGGCGAACCTGCGTGTTCGCCCTGGCTTAACTTAATGGCATTGACACCAGCGCGTGGGAACGAGAAAATATTTAAAACGGCAGCGAATCATCTTCTAAAGATAAATCAGATAAATCAAGAGAATTATCTTCTATCGTTGGATATTCAATTTCGGTAATGTCTCCACAAAGCACGCCTTCTAATATTTTTTTGAAATGCTCATCCATTTGTTTTTCTAACACTGCGTGCCAATTTGAACTAACCTCTGTCGTCTGATAGACAAAATCAAAAAAACCATTTTTCCAATATTCTCGTATTGTTTCCAAGCCCTCTAAAAATTTTTTACGATGTATGCCGGATGGTGTTTGGAACTTGCCGAGGCTTGTTTGCATGAACAATACCGCATAAGGGTGTTTTTCTTCATCACGATCTCTCCAGGCATGCACCCCTCCTTCTTTAATAAGGTAAAGCCCTGCGCCCTGCCCTATAATTTGTATTTCATGCCCGACTAATTTATATCCCGATGATTTTGTTAAAGCCTCATCGGTATAAATATATTTCTCTCCTTTCTTCCCTATCCATACGCTGCGTTCGTTAATAATCCAACCCTGTTTTTTAAATAACTTATTGAATATATTAGTGATTTCATGCAAATAGTCTGATGCACCATAAATACCTAATGTGCATACGCCCATTTCTGGTTGCACGGCATCTAGTAATCGTATTTGCCATGCTTGATAAGCCTTTTGCCAATCAAACGTTGTGAATTTCCCTTCCAACGTATTAATACCGATGAAAGCCAGTGAACAATTAATTTCAATCGTTTCGATTTCTTGCAAAAGCGTCTTAGTTTCTTCCAATAATTTATGCAACGTACCATATTCAAGTACGATAAGTGGGTCTTGCCAAAAATTTTCTGCGCTGCGTTCACGTTCTAAAATGTCCCATTTGCTCCACAATTTATTCATAAAAGGCCCCTCGTTAATTTGCTGTGCTAAACGACGGGCGGCTGTGGCTGCGCTAGTGAGTTCTCGTAAAGTCCATTTACTATCAGCTAAAGTTTGGTCAGCACGCGCTTTTTGTGTGAATATCATTGTTTTAAATGCCAACCCTGCTTTGCCCTGACTAACAGTGATGATCATTGATGTTGAAAACGGATAACGATTTAAAGTCGTTGCCAACGGAATCACAATTTGTTCATGTAAGCAGCGTTGTAATTGACGGGCACCATAATGGCTATCACGACTGAGCAGTGCAAGAAAATCAATCACCGGTTCTTCCATTTTCAAAGTCACATCGCGTGTCCGTAAACGTGCGGTGATTTTATCCCATTCACGGCGCACGATAGGACGTAATACACTGAGTTCTAGCGCATTAAAGGGAATGACTTGATCTAAGCGATTAAATAATTCTGGCCTAAAAAAATGTTGTACGGCATGTAGATAATGTTGATGCAATGCTTGATTGCTATGATCTTTTTGATGAAAACCCGGGTTGCGTTGACGGCTGGTGGCACCAATATTAGAAGTCATAATAATCACGCTACTACAAAAGTCAGCCACTTGTCCTCGTGCATCGGTTAAACGCCCATCGCCCATTATTTGTAATAATAAATCATAAAAAGCATAATGTGCCTTTTCCAACTCATCAAACAAAATAACAGAAAAAGGTTGCTGTCTGACCTTATTAGTCAAAAGTCCTTGTCCGCCTGAAACATCGCCTGTCAAACGTAAGACAGCAATTTCGTCGGCATACTCACTCATATCAAAACGGAGCAAGCGATCACTGTTGCCAAACATAAATTCTGCCAGGGCTTTGGCTAATTCCGTTTTCCCGACACCAGTTGGTCCAACAAATAAGAGGGAAGCAATCGGTTTACCAGGGCGAGTGAGGCGAGTTTTAACAGAAGCGAGTAAATTAACCACAATATCAATAGCACTTTCTTGCCCAAATAGGCGCGATTGAAAAAATTGTCGTGTTTCGTCAAGTTTTAAGGTAAAACGACTGTCTATGAGAAAACGTGGCATTCCCGATTCATCACAAAATCGCGTCACGACTGCATCACGAGTTAAACCCTGTGTCGCGTCTTGATTTAAAATGGATTCTAAAAAATGCACCGTTTTACCCGGAAAGCCAGAATAAAGGGCATAACGTTGTTGTAGCCGTAATGTTTCTTTAATGGCTTCCTTTGGTATAACCCGTTTAGGATGAGAAACGCGCAGTCGGCGGCGCACAATATCAGGCTGTCGTATAACGGCTGGTGGTTCCAAGCGTAGCACTTGAAATAGATTAGTATAGCCGGGTGCCCGTGTATCAATATTAGCGAGTTCTTCATCCGTGCATTCAGTAATCATGCGAAGACTACCCTGTGCTAAATGTTCACGCATAAATTCGGCGATGCTAATGGGATTGCCATCATAAGCGCCGACTTCAAAAAGTTGAGCCAGATTACGCACATAAAGGAAATCACCCCGTTGGTTGAGTTCTTCTAAAGCCAATCCAAGTGATTCCTCCCACCCCGTATCAACGGTGAGTTTTTGCAAGAGTCGTGCAGCAGTCGTTTCCCAAAACTTGACTCCATGCACCATGCGATAAACTTCTTCCACAATAGCCGTTTTCCCGACACCTGCCCGTCCGACTAGCAGCACACTACGGCTATATTTGCCCGTCAATGCGCGTCGCATTTGTTCAACTTCCTTTTCCCGTTCAAAACAACGACGCTGCGATGTGCGCGTTAATAATTTTGCCATTTCTGACAACCATTGTTTATCGCGCCCTTTATATAGATTATCAAGTTCAGACAAGCTATGAAAACGGGTTTCTATCGCATGTTTTTCAGCTTTAACTCCTTTATACCATTGGGTAGTAATTAAATGTTGTACCGATGAATAACGTTTTTTACGGGAAAATTCCAGTTCGATGGCATGTTGTAATACGCTCACGAGTTCTTTCTGGGTGTCAGCATAGCCTTCGATACCGAGCACGGGAACAAATCCCAAATAATATTGATTGGGAAGTGATGTATAAAAGTAATCAAACGTGAGAGCGAGGTCTGGATATAAAACATGCTTATGGGGTGCTTCAATAGAAACGCTTAATTGCGAACAAGATAATGATAATGTCGGCGCGTATTGTAGCATTTCCAGATATTCTCCCTGCTTAATATTACCCTCTTCCAAACTGTTGATGAGGGCTTTTGCGAGGGTGACTGGAGATTCATTAACAGTGATAGTATCTGGAATGAGCAGTGGAGAAACTAAGCTCATTTCTTCAGAAAATGCCAAGCTGACTGTCCAAATGGGAAGGGATAAAATATTAGCCATAAAGGAATTAAGAGGGGAAATGGTTCAACGCTTTGTGAAATTCAACAATGGAGTCCAAAGCGTTGGACTCCAAAAAGTATTAAAACTTATGAACCTATCCGGCCCTAAAAAATGCTGAACAATGAATAACTGATGTTACGCAGGGTGTTTCTAAATTCCACCGATGAAATCGGTGGAATTTGGCAGAATTTGGAAGCACCTTGCGTAACATCAGTGAATAAAAGTATTTTTGTTTTTGGCAAAAAACGAGGTTTAAGAAATCCGATTTTTTCAAAAAATCGGATTTCTAAGTTCAAAAACGAATAAGGCCGGATAGGTTCATGCTTCAATTTTAAACTTCGCCATAATGTAATTCTTTTTTCACCCACCGCTGTACTAATGCTTTACAGGGTTCTGGATATCCTTTAAATAAGATTTTGCCCGCCTCAACAATATCATCTAATAAAGTTCTATCCCGTTGTAAATCAGCGACTTTGAAATTCAGAACTCCTTTTTGGCGGGTTCCCAATACTTCACCCGGTCCGCGTATATCTAAATCGTGTTGGGCTATCGCAAAACCATCATGAGTGTTGCGTATTGTAGCCAGACGGGATTTAGCTATTTCAGATAAAGGCGGTTTGTACAACAATACGCAATAACTTTGCAATGCGCCCCTGCCGACACGCCCCCGTAATTGATGCAATTGAGCTAAACCAAGCCGTTCGGCATTTTCAATAATCATCAAACTGGCATTAGGAACATCAACTCCGACTTCAATCACCGTTGTGGCGACGAGTAAATCCAATTCTCTTGCCTTAAATTTTTTCATAACCTCTTCTTTTCCCTTGGCTTTTATACGTCCATGTACCAAACCAACTTGTATTTCAGGCAAGGCTTTTCGCAATTTTTCAGCCGTTTCTTCTGCCGCCTGAAATTGCAAAACTTCAGATTCTTCTATTAAAGTACAAACCCAATAAGCTTGGCGTTCCTCATTTTGACAAACGTGCTTAATTCGTGCAGTAATTTCATCACGGCGCGTATTGGGAATAACAACGGTGGTAACGGGAGTACGCCCCGGCGGCAATTCATCAATAATAGAAATCTCTAAATCGGCATAAGCAGTCATTGCTAAAGTACGGGGAATCGGTGTCGCCGTCATAATGAGTTGATGAGGATAAAGTCCATCTTGACTGCCCTTCTGACGCAAACTTAAACGTTGATGTACGCCAAAACGGTGTTGTTCATCAACGATCACTAGCCCTAATTTCGCGAAAGCCACCTTTTTTTGAAAGAGGGCATGAGTTCCTATGATTAAGGATGCTTGCCCAGATGCGATTTTCTCTAAAGCCAATTCCCGTTTTTTCTTAGTTAAGCTGCCAGTTAGCCAAGTGAGTTCAATGTTCAAAGGTTCTAGCCATTGCGTAAAGACGCGCTTATGTTGTTCCGAGAGTAATTCAGTGGGAGCCATGACAGCCACTTGATAACCCGATTCAATCGCTTGCAAGGCTCCCAAAGCGGCGACAATGGTTTTACCAGAACCCACATCACCTTGCAAAAGCCGCTGCATCGGGTGCTGGGTGCGTAAATCCTCAGCAATTTCAACCGTCACCCGTTCTTGGGCGCAAGTGAGTTTAAAGGGCAATTGTGCCAATAATTTTTGGCACAATTCTCCAGCATTATCTAAACAAGGTGCATTGCGATTGCGATTACTAGCGTGTAGTGCATATAAACTCAGATGATGAGCCAATAATTCTTCAAAAGCCAACCGTCGCTGTGCAGGATGTTTATTGTCTTGCAATGCTTTGATAGAAACATTGGGCGGAGGATGATGTAAAAGATGTACAGCGTCTTTTAAAAGACATAAATTAAATTTTTTTCTAACGGTATCAGGAATATAATCAATAATCTCTTGTTTTTCAAATATTTGTGCAATCAGCGTGTGAAAAATTGATTGATCCAACTGCCTAGTGCTGGGATATATCGGAGTGAGATGTTTCTCTAAAAGAGCCGTAGAGTTATTAGCATCAATACATTCATATTGTGGATGCACAAATTCTAAACAGTGATAACCCTGGCGCACTTCACCAAAACAACGTAGGCGGATTCCTGGTTTTAAATTGTCTCGTTGCGATGGGTAAAAGTGAAAAAATCGTAGCATGATTTCGCCAGTATCATCAGTGAGCATACAGACGAGGGAACGTTTTTTACCGAATTTGACTTCGGATTCTTGGATAGTGCCTTCAATCAATACACTATCACCTACTTTTAATTTGTCTAATGGCTTAATTTGTGTATGATCTTCATAGCGTAAGGGCAGGTGAAATAGCATATCTTCCACAGTATGTATGTCAATACGCGCCAATTGTTCAGCGACTTTTTCGCTGATGCCATGCAAAGTTGTTATCGGTGTCGTCATCGGGCTATCTAGGAGTACAAAAATTTGGAGTTCAAAGCTGAAGATTTGGATTTGGAGTGGGGTGTTAAATTTGAGGTGATTTAGCTGAGAAATTTTCACCCTTCGAGGCTAAAGTTTTTTAAAGAAAAACTTTAGCCTCGAATCTTGTTTGAATCAGAATTTTCAAAATTTGAGAATTTTCAGAATTTGAGAA
>JAGLHR010000431.1 GCA_023143415.1 Thiomargarita sp.
AGCTGAAGCGTTGGACTCCAATTTCAACGCTTAATTCGCATCTCTAATTGCCGCAAACGTTCTGGTGTGCCAACATCTATCCATTCTCCTTGATAATGCTCGCCGCTGACTTGCCCTGCTTGCATGGCTTTGATTAATAAGGGAATTAAGGAGAAACGTCCTGGTGTACATTCTTTAAATAAATCGGGGTGATAAACGCCAATACCGCTAAAAGTTAAGCGCGGTGTACCCTTTTCAGAGATGCGCTGTTTATTAAGATGAAAGTCGCCTTTTAGATTATGTTCAGGATTATTGACTAAGATTAAATGTGCTAATCCTGTCAAAGGGCGACGCAACTGTGCAAAGGGATAATCGCACCAAATATCACTATTAACCACAACATAAGGGGTATTGCCTAATAGTGGTAATGCTTTAAAAATCCCGCCACCGGTTTCTAACGCCGTTCCTTCTGGAGAATAGTACAAATCTGCTCCGTAACGTTGTCCATTTCCTAATGTACGTTCAATTTGTTCTCCTAAATGTGCATGATTAATCACTATCTCTGTAAAACCGGCTGCCACCATCATTTCAATATGATATTCAATCAAACATTTATTACCGACTTTTAATAAGGGTTTAGGGGTAGTATCTGTCAGGGGGCGCATACGTTCTCCTCGCCCGGCGGCAAGTATCATGGCTCGCATCTTTTTAAAGTTCCTCTAATTGCGGCAAAACACGTTCATTTATTAATTGATATAACGCCGCCAGTTCTGGATAGTCGGCACCGACTTCACCGATATATTTCAGTGTTCTTGGAATATCTTTTAGATAGCCAGATTTGCCATCACGATGATATAGGCGAGCAAAAATGCCGCTGGCTTTTAAATGTCGTTGAATACCCATCCAATCAAACCAGCGTAAAAATTCTGTTTCATCAATACTCTTTAACATTCCCACTTCTTGTATTTGTGTATAAAAATCGCTTGCCCACTTATTGACTCGTTCACGAGGCCAAGCAATATAGCAGTCTCGCAATAATGAAACGAGATCATAAGTGACCGGGCCTTTTACAGCATCTTGAAAATCTAAAATACCCGGATTTTTTTTGGGGACAATCATTAAGTTACGGGAATGATAATCACGGTGGACAAAAACTTGGGGTTGTGATAAGGCGGCGGTACTGAGTAATTCAAAACAGTTTTCTAAACGGGCGCGTTGAGCGGTTTCTAGTGACAATTTTAAGTGTTTTCCTAGCAACCAATCTGTAAATAAATTCATTTCATTGTGCAGTAGTTGATGATCATATAATGGTAAACCATCACTAGAGGTATGAACTTGCATTAGCACCAACGCTTTTAAAGCATCACCATATAAACGGTCAACCTGCGCCTCATTTGTTAAAGCGGGTAAATATAATTGTGAGCCTAAATCCGTTAGTAGGAGAAATCCTTGCTCAAGATGACTTTTCAGCACTTGGGGGGCATTTAAGCCACTTGCTTGTAAACGCTGTGCAATATCAATAAAGGGACGACAATCTTCTTTATCGGGCGGTGCATCCATAACGATATGTGAAACGCCGTTAATCGTTAATCGAAAATAACGACGAAAACTGGCATCATTGGTGATGGCAACTAATTGTGGAGCATGAATGCCCATCACATTTTGTAACCAATCTTGTAACAAATTTAGACGTTGAGACATGATTTTATTTTAATGGTTTGTTGTTAATGCTTTGTTATTAATGGTGAATTATTAATGGTGAATGGTTTTCGAAGTTTTAGTTTTTTTTCAAAAAACTAAAACCTCGAAATGATTAATGGTGAATGATTAATGGTGAATAATTCACCATTCATAATTCATAATTCATAATTCATAATTCGAGGCTAAAGTTTTTTCTTTAAAAAAACTTTAGCCTCGAAACCATTAACGAAAGAAGTTACAAATTCTCTAAATTCTCCGTATTAACGCTTTGAGTATAATTCAGACGTTCAGGTGCCACTGCGCCGCCTGAAATGATAAAAGTCATCGCTTCCTCCATTGTCCAATCCGTTGAAACGATCTTATCCACAGGTACAATTTCTAAATAACCCGAAGTTGGATTGGGTGTGGTAGGAACATAAACCGCAGCCAATTTTTGTCCCGTATCTTCATCTATCATTGTTTGTGTGACAAATCCTACTGTTTTCATCGGCGCGGAGGGAAATTCAATGAAAACAACCCGTTGTGTGTCACCTGGCTTTTGTTGGAGTGCAGCAATGAGTTTCTTGGATGAACCATAGATTGTTTGCACGAAAGGCAGGCGATTAAGAAGCGACTCAGTAAAAGCGATAATACGTTTACCAATGACGAATGTTGACATCCAACCGAGCAGATAAAACGAGATAAGCGTGATTATCACCGCTATAATCGACAAAAATAAAGGATCAAGGGTGACTATCCATTGAGCCAGTGATGGTGAGGATTCTTCAAACATTTTCGCGAGCATATGTACCGCTGGCGTGCCAATTTGAGATAATTGAGTAAAAAGAAAATGGAAAACGATCCAGGTAAGCCATAAGGGTATCACCGTCAAAATACCTGTGATTATATAACGAAATACGCGGGGTTTATGAGATTTTTTTTGAATCATTATATCAAGCTCCAAAAGTGGGTTATTGGTAATTAGTCGTAAGATTATATCTTATCTGCACGCTTAATTAATAAAAATTCGCCCTAGAATTGACAAAATCTTGTTGAAGAGTGCAAATATCTCTGTTCAAATTGTAATCAAGACTTGATGATTTAACGCTTTTAATGATATAGTCAACGCGGGTTTTTAGAAACTCAGTTTTTTGGACAAACTGGGTTTCTTGTATTTAATGATAGCCTAAAGATATATTTAAAGCTAAAGCTTTGAACTCCAGAACGACATTCTTTAGAAACCAAGTTTCTTGAAGAAACTTGGTTTCTCATCATTATTTTATTTTGGAATGACAACGCTTTCGCTTCGCATTAATGATCTTAGAGAGTCTAAAAAAAATGGCTGATAAAATTGATAAAATTGATAAAGCGAAATTTGATAAAGCTAAAACCGTTTTACGCACCATTTTCGACACATTAATCCAAGAAACGATTAAGATTTTAAAATGGATTTGGGCGCGTTTACTTGATATTTACCATCCAGAAAATCTTAAAAAACGGGGTGGCGTACATAGTTTTGTGTTAATTAGCCTTACGGTATTGGGATTGATGTTTTTAATCGGGCTTTGGTGGAATCACACCCCGAGTTTCTTTGATGTGCAAGCAGTGGCTCAAGAGAAAGCGGAAGATTACGATGAAAAGATTGTCCCTGGTTATGTCACAACAAATACTTTGATTGAAGTGGCGAACACATTATTGTACAAATCGGGCGGCTATTTGAGCAACGATATTATGCCGCCAAGCGTTTTTATGGACGATATGCCCAGTTGGGAATGGGGAGTCTTGCAACAGGTGCGCGATTTTTCAAAAGCATTACGCAACGATATGAGTCGTTCCCAAACCCAATCTGAAGACCCTGATTTAGCCAAGGCAACACCCAAATTTAATACGGATAATGATTCATGGTTTTGGCCAGCCAGTGAGAGTGAGTATGAGAAAGGTATTGTTTTTCTTGAAAACTTTTTACATCGTTTAGCGGCACCCAAAAATAATAGCGCGCAATTTTTAATCGGTGGCAACAATTTGGGTGATTGGTTAGAAGAGGTGATTAAACGTTTTGGCAGTTTGTCGCAACGTTTGAGTGCCAGTGTCGGACAAAAGCGGATGAAAATGAATTTATCCAGCGATGTTGATGCTCAAGAGCCGAGTGAAATAGAGGAAAAAACGCCTTGGAAACAGGTGGATGATGTGTTTTATGAAGCTCAGGGAGCGAGTTGGGCTTTGATTCATTTTTTGCGGGCTGTAGAAGTTGATTATAAAGATGTGCTGGAAAGGAAATATGCGATGAGGACTTTACAAGAAGTCATTAGGGAATTAGAGGCGACTCAAAAAACAGTGTGGAGCCCTATGATTTTGAATGGTTCAGAGTTTGGTTTATTTGCTAATCATTCCTTAGTGCTTTCTTCTTATATTTCTCGCGCAACAATGGGAATTATTGAGTTATATAATTTATTGAATAAGTAATTGTAGGGTGGGCAATGTCTTTTTATTGCCCACCTTCTTTTACGCGGTTTTGGTGGGCAACCAAAAAACGTTGCCCACCCTACATCTACTACTCAGCGGTTTTGGTGGGCAACCAAAAAACGTTGCCCACTTTGTGATTTGGAGTACAACGCTTTAGCTTTGTAAATCGTCCAAAAAACGCCCAAAGCTGAAGCGTTTTCGAGGTTTTCGTTTTTCTTCAAAAAACGAAAACCTCGAACTCCTATTTTAACTCTTAATTCGCATTTAAAGAAGGGGTAAAGAAGAATATGTTAAAAACAACATTTTACGAAGAACATCCTTTTGCACAATATATCCGTATTTTGGGTAAGGGTAAAAAAGGGAGCCGCTCCTTAACGCAAGAAGAATCCTACTCAGCCATGCGAATGATTATGGCTAATGACGTGGAACCTGCACAATTAGGGGCTTTTATGATGCTCATGCGCGTCAAAGAAGAAAGCCATGAAGAATTAACGGGATTTCTTCAGGCAGTGCGTGAAGCTCTGGAATTACCGAATGGCGTGATGGTTGACTTAGATTGGTCATCTTATGCGGGTAAACGTCGTCATCTGCCCTGGTTTATTTTATCCACTTTGCTGTTGGCAAAAAATGGCATCAAAGTCTTTATGCACGGAACAGGAGGGCATACTAACGGGCGTATTTATACCCAAGATATTTTGCCCTTTCTAGGCATTGAATATGCGAAATCCGTTGAAGAGGCGGCAGAGCAGATTAAAGAAAATAATTTTAGCTATTTACCGCTAGAATATCTCTGCCCTAAATTACATGAAATCATTGAACTTCGCCCAATTATGGGTTTGCGTTCCCCAGTTCATACCTTAGCTCGTATGCTCAACCCTTTTGATGCGCCTTATGTGATGCAAGGTGTTTTCCACCCCGGTTATAGCCCTGTTCACCAAAAATCGGCCCTTTTGCTCAATCAACCCCATTTAGCGGTGATGAAAGGCGAAGGGGGTGAGATTGAACGCAACCCGGATATTGAATGCCTCGTACAAAGTCTTCATAATGGCGAACTTTCTGACGAAATATGGCCTCCCCTATTTTCTCAGCGACATGTCAAAGAAGAAGCGATGGAGCCAGAACGTCTGTCGGCTTTATGGCGTGGTGAAATTGAAGATGAGTATGCTGAAGGCGCAGTAATCGGTACAGCGGCGATTGCCTTAAAATTAATGGGTAAAGCGGTGAGTATTGATGAGGCGCATGAGAAGGCGCGGAAAATGTGGGTTAGTCGGTAGTCATTTTGGAATAGAACGCTGAAGCATTCGAGGTTTCAGTTTTTCTTCAAAAAACTGAAACCTCGAATGGACTCCAAAAATCCAAAGCTGAAGCGTTGGACCTTTGTACAGGACATTTTTTATTGTTAGAATCAGAATTTTCAGAATATTCGAGGCGAAAGTTTTTCTTCAAAAAACTTTCGCCTCGAATAGAATTTTCAGAATTAAAAAATAAGTGAGTTTTCATTTCGAGGTTTAAGTTTTTTGAAGAAAAACTTAAACCTCGAAAACATAAAAGGTTTTAAATTCTGTTAATTCTTAAATTCTTAAATTCTGATTCTAACCATGGAAAGTGATTTAAATCAATGAATTATAAAAAAATGTCCTGTACAAAGGCGTTGGACTCCAAAAATCCAAAGCTGAAGCGTTGAACTCCAAAATATAGGCAAAATATAGGACAAAATAATGTTAGGCAAAAAATTTCTGTTACTTGTTGTTATCTTAGCATCGGCTTTTTATTTCTGGTGTATCCATTATGAAGCCTGCGAAATTGCTTATGACGACTTTGAACGTGGCATGGCTTATTATAACAACAAAAATTTCAAAAAAGCAGTCCCTTTGTTATTAAAATCCGCAGAAGAAGGTGAGGTCAAGGCGCAATATCATCTTGGCATGATGTATGAGAAAGGTCTTGGCGTTTCCAAAGAGATGGCGAAAGCTGAATTATGGTATCGTAAAGCGGCTGAACAAGGATTACTTAAAGCGCAAAATCATCTCGGTTTTATGTACAAAGAGGGTAAAGGCGTTTCCCAAGATATGAAGCAAGCATTCCAATGGTTTTATAAAGCCGCCGATCAGGGAGATAAGCAGGCACAAATTATTATTGGGAAAATGTACTATGAAGGCGAAGGGGTGACTCAAAATATTGAAAATGCGGTGCAATGGTATCGCAAAGTCGCTGCGCAAGGCGATGTTCAACACCAATTCAAATTAGGTTTGATGTATTCTCAAGGTGAGGAGATCACAAAAGAGGTGAGTCAGGCGATTAATTGGTTTAGCAAAGCCGCAGAGCAAGGGCATGTCGAAGCGCAATACCATCTCGCGGATATATATTATACAGGTGTCGAAAAAGATTTTAGTCAGGCGATTAATTGGTATCGCAAAGCCGCAGAACAGAGTTATGCGAAAGCCCAATTTCATTTAGGCGTGATGTACGAAAATGGTGAGGGCGTGATACAAGATGTTAGGAAAGCGGCGCAATGGTATCGCAAAGCGGCTGAACAAGGAGGGGCTGAGGCACAGTTCAAAACAGGGCTGATGTATTATGATGGTAAAGGTTTTCCCCAATCTTTTTTTGACGCGAATTTATGGTTTAGTAAAGCAGCAGAACAGGGGCATGTCAAGGCTCAAAATAATATTGGGCTATTGTATTATGAAGGCAATGGTGTAAGCCAAGATTTTAAGAAAGCCGCTGAGTGGTATCGTAAAGCCGCCAAACAGGGTAATGTTGATGCACAATACAATTTGGCTGTGATGTATAATAAAGGACAAGGGGTCTCTAAAAATTTGACGAAGGCTCAAAGATGGTTTCGCAAAGCGGCTGAACAGGGTGATGTTCAGGCAGAAATGGCTTTAGAAGATTTGTCTGAATAGAACTTCGACACTTGGTTTTTTTCATTTAAAATTTGAGCAGTCGTGAAATATCGAAAAAGAGAATGCTTTATTATTTGTAATAATTGGAATATTTTTTGCTTACTCGTAACTAAAGTTTTTAAACATCAAATATAATTCAAAGGAAAATCATTAATGTTACGTCATCTACTCCCTTTAGGGATATTTGTTATATTGGCTGGTTTTTTATATGTCGGTTTAAGTAAGAATCCTCGTGATATAGGCACGACTCGTGTTGGCAAACCAGCCCCCGATTTTATTTTGCCACAACTCAGTGATACCAGTAAGATACTGAGCAGCAAAGATTTTATTGGCAAGGTCTCAATATTTAATGTGTGGGCATCTTGGTGTGTCACTTGTCGTTATGAACATAGCTTGTTAATGTATATGACTAAACAGGGTTATACTGTCTATGGACTCAGTTATAAAGACACCCTGGCAGAAGGAAGAGAGGTATTAGCGCGTGCTGGTAATCCTTATATAGCTAATGGCTTTGATGAAAACGGACAAGTTGGCATGGATTGGGGCGTGACGGGTACGCCTGAAACTTTTGTCATTGATAAAAAAGGGTTTGTTCGCTATAAACATACAGGGCAGTTGACTCCTGAAATTTGGAAAACAGAAATTAAACCGCTGATTGAGAAATTGGAGAAAACGTAGGTATCAAATCATTTGCTCAGAAACCAAGAAAACTTGGTTTAGAAATCCGATTTTTTTAAAAATCGGATTTCTTGATAACTGTAAATTCCACTTGGTTTCTTTTAATTTTTACCCATGCAAAATCACTCAATAAATCTTGCAAACACGCTAAATCAGGGTTTATATGATTTACAAATAGAACTCTCCGCTTCCACGCAATTGAAGATATTAAATTATCTCGAACTATTGGCAAAGTGGAATCAAGTTTATAATTTGACGGCGGTGCGTGATATGCCACAAATGATCCCTAAACATGTTTTAGACAGTTTAGCGGTATTACCTTATATTTGTGGCACACGGATTTTAGATGTCGGTACGGGCGCGGGCTTGCCTGGTTTATTATTAGCAATGGCGCGTCCTGATTTGCCATTTTTTTTGTTAGATAGCAGCGCAAAAAAAATTCGCTTTGTCAAACAGGCTATTATCGAATTAGAGCTAAAAAATGCCTTTGTCATAAATACTCGCACTGAGCAATTTAATTCAGATAAAAAATTTACTGTTATTTCAAGGGCTTATGCGAGTTTATCTCTTTTTTATAGAGAAACAGCACGGTTATGCGATCTGGAAGGATGCCTGTTAGCAATGAAGGGCGTTTATCCTGAAAAAGAAATCGCTAAAATGGCTAAAATGCCAGTACATTTAGAGAGTTTTCCTTTACAAATTCCCCAATTACAAGCAGAAAGGCATTTGATTGTCATGCGCCCTTTTTAACTATATAGTGATGGAATCACTTCAAAGCCAGCGTATTCAAAATGTTTATCAAAGGAGTCTCTTGCAAAACTCGCTTTTTTGAGTTTAGAAATCCGATTTTTCTCAAAAATCGGATTTCTTAAACTCTGAAAAGCGATACAAAGCGTCTTTTGAAACGAAAATAAGTTAATTTTTGCGCCACTTTTGCTGGCGTAATATGTGTCTCATTTCGCACTTCTAACAATTCAAATTCCTCACCAATCTCGGCGCACAATAATGGGGCATCGTATTGTACGATATCAAGCCCACTGCATTTGGAAGGTCCATCTATCGCAAATGTTGCAATGATAAGATGCCCATTGGGAACTAGCGTATTTTTCAAAGCTCGAACATACCGTTTTCGATCCTCAGCGTGAGTCAGAAAATGAAATACAGTACGATCATGCCACAGTTCATAAGGATGAACAGGTTGAAATGCCGTCACATCTGTCTCATACCACTCAATCTGGTTGGCAGTCTCACCAAGACGAGTTTTAGCATATTGTAAGGATTGTGCCGAAATATCAAGAACAGCTAATTGCTTAAATCCTTCCTTGAACAAACAATCAACCAGTATAGAAGCACCACCACCCACATCTATAATGCGTTGCTCTTTATTGAATTTCGTCTTCTCAATCAATTCCAACGACATTGAGGGATTTGTTTGATACCAATTCACCTCTAAAGGTGATTTTGTCTGATAAATATGTTCCCAATGTTTTTTTTCCTCTTTTTTGTCTAGCATATTCCATTTTTCATGTCAAAATTAAAATCATCAAGGATCGTCATGCTATTTAAACGAAATTTCATTTACAGTATAACAATATTTGGCTTAATCTTAAATGCACAAGCTGGCGAATGGTCTGGCTATATCGCTGGCGAGCAACGCTATTTTACAGAATCTCCACTCTCCATTGATCAATATGATCATTTTAACACCGCATTCTCGGCAGAGCCAGAATATTACCACGAATGGGATAATGGCTATCAAAGTTTCAGCTTTGTCCCCTTTATCCGTTTTGATCAGCACGATTCGGAGCGGAGCCATTTTGATATTCGCGAACTCACCTGGCTCAAAGCAACGCGAGATTGGGAATTGCGTGTCGGCATTCGCAAAGTCTTTTGGGGGGTCACCGAATCTCAACATTTAATTGATATTATTAACCAAACTGACTTGGTGGAACATCCTGATACAGAGGAAAAGTTAGGGCAACCCATGATCAATCTCGCACTCATTCGTGATTGGGGAACGGTTGATTTATTTATATTACCTGGCTTTCGTGAAAGAACTTTTCCTGGTAAAAAAGGACGTTTACTGAGCGGTGGCATTCCCATTGATACTGAGCAAACGCGCTACGAATCGGGTGCTGAGGAAAAACATATTGATTGGGCAGTGCGATGGGAACATTCGCTGGGTGATTGGGATATAGGTTTATCTCACTTTTCTGGCACAAGCCGCGCTCCCCGCTTCCTACCCAGTAGCACAACGGATCAATTTGTCTTAATACCTTATTATGAACAAATTGATCAAACAGGTGTTGATTTACAAATCACCAACGAAAATACGTTGTGGAAGTTTGAAATGATTTCTCGTGACGAACAAGAAGGGCGTTTTACAGCACTGACGGGCGGTTTTGAATATACCTTTGTCGGCATTTTTGAAACAGATGCTGACGTGGGTATTTTGACAGAATATCTATTTGATGATCGGCATAACAATGCCGCAACGCCCTTTGAAAATGACATCATGTTAGGAATGCGTTTAACTCTTAACGATGCCCAAAGCACAGAATTTTTAGCGGGGGCTGTTTTAGATATTGAGAGCAACGCCAGTTTCTATCTCCTAGAAACCAGTCGCCGCCTCGGTGATCGTTGGAAGTTGAGTTTAGAAGCCTACATTTACGCTAACATGCCCACAGATGATCTCGCTTATGGATTTCGTCAGGAGGATTTTATACAACTTGAACTCGCATGGTATTTTTAATATATTGTTGGAGGACGCTCTTGCAAAATTCATGGATGAAAACGAGGGCGAACACGCAGGTTCGCCCCTACAATCCTGAAAAACGAATAGAGAAAAAACTCATGTTCCAATTTGCATGGCCTTGGTTATTTTTGATTCTACCATTACCCTGGCTTATTCATCATTTTTTTCCACCAGCACCCGATCAGGCCAGCACTGCCCTTAAAGTCCCTTTTTTTCAAAATATCGTCAGTTTGACTCACAGTACTAAAAGGCTCCCAAAAAAACGCCATTGGAAAATACCGCGTTTAGCTTGGTTGATTTGGATTTTATTAGTCGTTGCCTCGGCGCGTCCACAATTATTGGGGGAACCCATTAAAATTCCAATAAGTGGTCGTGATTTATTACTCGCAGTTGATTTATCAGACAGTATGGCGGAAACGGATTTAGACTCACAAGGCGCAGCGGAAAGCCGTCTTAATATTGTAAAACGGGTTGTTGGTGAATTTATCGAACGCCGAGAGGGAGATCGAATAGGGTTGATTTTATTTGGTGAACATGCTTACCTACAAACGCCCTTAACCTTTGATCATCGCACAGTAAAAATAATGTTAGAAGAAGCTGTTATTGGACTTGCGGGTAAATCCACTGCGATTGGTGATGCGATTGGTTTGTCTCTCAAACGATTGCGAAATCGTCCTCAAAAAAATCGTGTCTTGATTCTCATCACAGATGGGAGCAATAATGCTGGTGAGGTGGAACCCATCAAAGCGGCAGAATGGGCGGCATTTTATCATCTGCGTATTTATACGATTGGTATCGGTTCCGACTCTCATCAAGGGGAGATAGAGACATTGTCGGGAACGCAATATATAAAGACTTCTTTTGATGTAGAAGGTGAAAAAACGCTGCAAAAAGTGGCTGAGATGACAGGCGGATATTATTTTCGTGCAAAGAATCGTACAAAGCTGGAAAAGATTTATCAACAACTGGATAAGCTGGAACCGATACAAGTGGAGTTCAAAGTCTTTCATCCTATCACAGCACTTTATGTTTGGTTTCTGGGGGCGGCGTTTATTTTTTCTTTGTTAATCTTTCCAAAGCTGAAGCGTTTGAGGTTTCATTCGACTATCAAGTTTTTTAAACGATAACGATAACTACAAGGATTATTTATAAGAAAAGATAGATAAAAAACGATTAAAAATCAAAGAGTTAATAAATTTCGAGTATTATCCTTTCTTATAAATAATCCTTGTAGTTATCGTTATAGTGCTTGTAGTTATTGTGTTTTGAATAGAGAGCTGGTTGTTAAAAAACTTGATAGTTGAGTTTCAGTATTTCTTCTGTAAAATAACAAGGGAAAAATTATGAAATGCGACTTATGCAATGAAGAAGGTTTAAATCTCCTTATGATGACACGAAGTTATGGGAAAGGGAAAAAATTATTGATCATTGAAAATGTTCCCGTTATGATTTGTCAACATTGTGGAGAAAGCTACCTAACAGCAGAAACACTACACGAGATAGAACGTATAAAACTTCATCGTCAAAGTTTTGCTATCACACGTCCTGTAGCGGTGGCTGGTTTTTCTATTCCGCATAATGCGCTTAATAGAAATATTCACAGCAATACTGCAAGCGTCTGAAAGTAGCCAAAGCTGAAGCGTTGGACTCCTGAAAATAGCCAAAGCTGAAGCGTTGGACTCCTGAGAGTAGCCAAAGCTGAAGCGTTGGACTCCTGAGAATAGCCAAAGCTGAAAAAGAGATTACAATTCATGTTAGCACATTTTTATTTTACGCGCCCTTTTTGGTTTTTAGCATTGCTACCAGTAATGTTTTTGCTTTGGTGGCAATTAACCGTTCATCGTGAAGAGGTTTGGCAAAAAGTTTGCGATCCTCACTTATTACCACATTTATTAGTTAATGTGAGACAACGCCAAAAATACGTCCCTCTGATATTATTAGGTTTGGGATGGTTATTGACTATTTTAGCTTTAGCAGGACCCACTTGGTCAAAATCACCCCAATCTCTCTATCGTTCTCAACTGGCGACTGTGTTGCTACTTGATTTATCTCGTTCAATGGATGCACAAGATATTTCGCCCTCACGTTTAAGCCGTGCCAGACATAAAATCTGGGAAATACTGAAACGCGCCAAAGAAGGTCAAACGGCATTATTAGTATTTGCTGGCGATGTGCATATTGTCTCCCCGCTAACCGACGATGCGGCGACTATCGCTTCACTGATACCCGCTTTGAATACTGACTTAATGCCAATACTAGGCACTCAAACCCATTTAGCCTTGCAAAAAGCAGGGGAATTATTAGAACGCGCCGGAAAAATTATACTCATCACAGATGGTTTGGAAGACATAAAAAAGAGTATAGCAGCGGCGCACCGGTTAAAATCTCAAGGACATCAGCTTTCCATATTAGGCGTTGGCACCGATGAGGGCGCACCGATTCCCTTAAAAAAAGGAAAATTTATTAAGGATAAACAAGGACTTACTGTACAATCCCGTTTAGAAACTGAAATGCTGATTGCCTTAGCAAAAGCAGGTGGAGGTGTTTATAGCGCGTTAACGACAGATAATAGTGATTTAAAGAAACTATTGAAATCACCCCGTTTTGACAGTGGAAGTGAATTGATGAATCAACAAGGTGGGCAAGATCAAGGATATTGGCTATTATTACTATTATTGCCGTTAGCAGCCCTGAGTTTTAGACGGGGTTGGTTCTCTAATGGTGAATGGTGAATGGTGAATGAAAAAAAACATTTTAAGTAATTGTTTTTCAAACATTTTTTTTCAGAAAATCGGGCACTTTTGGTTTGAAAAGCCAAATTTTCACCACCTCAATTTTATACAGGGTTGGTTAAGCCTATTATTAGTCGGTATTATTATTGGCTCGCCTCAACCCGCTTATGCCATCAATTGGGATGATTTCTGGTTGCGCTCTGATCAGCAAGGTGCGATGGCATTAGAAAAAAATGCGGAAGCAGCACATTTATTTCATTCGCCTGAATGGAAAGGGGTGGCTTATTATCGTGCGCGTCAATATCAAAAGGCAGCAGATGCGTTTAAGCAATTAAACACGGCACTGGCACATTATAATCGGGGAAATGCTTTAGCCCTTTTGGGAAAATTAGAGGAAGCCATAATTGCCTATCAAAAAGCATTGGAAAAAAATCCGCAACTTATGGATGCAAAACACAATTTAGAGATTATCAAACAAGCGCAACAACATCAAAACGTTCAACAATCAGAAGATAAAGATAAGAAGAAAGAAGATAAGAAGAAGGAGGATGAGAAAAAAGGGGGCGGAAAAACAGAAGAGGAGGCACCAGAGAATAGCAAAAAAAGTGCCGCTGACACACCGCCGACAGATAAACCTATTGAAGCGGAAGATGCGCCCATTCTCGGTGGAGAAAATGCTCAAAGCAGTAAAAAAACGAATAGGAAGAATAAACCAGCCCCCCCTTTGGAACAATGGCTACAAAGTATTCCCGATAACCCAAGTGAATTATTGCGTCGAAAGTTTAGGTTAAAACATCAACGCCAGAACCCGCCGCCGGATAAGACGTGGTAACTATAAGTACTGAAATCAACTCTCCAACTAGACCTGACAGGTTTTAGAAACCTGTCAGGTCTGATTCAACAACTAGTCAACAACTAATCTGATTCAACATGGTGGAATTGATTTCATGCACGTTCCGTACTTAAAATTTCATTCCTAAACCCATAATGAGTTCATATTGTGCCATTTCTAAAAATCCAGTTTGTGGTCCAGTATTCATATTGGTACCATGTACTTTTTCATTAGGCGCGTAAAGAAATGCCATATTAAATTCAAATCGTTCGGAAAGCGGGGTGCTAAAGCCAAAAGTGTAGTGCGTCCTCACAACGGCGGGGGCTAGAACATTAAATAATGCTTGCGAATTTGGAAATGGATTGTCGGAACGACTGTAACCCATACGGAATGTGAAGTTAGAACTGTATTGCCATTGTAGCCCAAATTTAAAAATATCCATATCATCCCAGCCGAAGCCGAGTCCATCATTAGTGCCTAATAACGTTTGTCCGGGCATAAAGACTAGATCAGAAGCGTTGGCCATTGCATTGACTGTACTATATTCAATGCGCTGATAATTAAAAGCCAGTGTTAACTTTGGTGTCGCTTTGAAGGCAAAACCAAGATCATAATTGGCAGGGATGTCAAAATTACCTTCTTCAGCAAATAATCCTTTGTAATCGTCAAATTTACTCATCCACATTTTACTTTGATAGGAGGCTCCCAAAGTAAGACGATCAGTGATTTTTCCTAACCACCCAATACGTATTCCAGCTCCATAAGATATATCATGTCCATTGTTGGTAACAGAATCAGGATGAAGTGAAAAGGGTTTGAAGGGTTGTAAGCCTTGAGCTTCAAAGCTTTGAATCGCAAAAACAGGAGTAATTCCAAAGGAGTGTTGTTCGGTGATTTTTCTTGAATAGGTTATCCCCATAATGGCTTGCATTAAATCTATTCCAGTTGGAGAGGAGGCTTGTGTCGATGGCGCCATCGGATTGCTAAAATTCCTAAAGACGGCACTATCATACTCTGTATTCATGCCACCGTTGCCACCAATCGCGATACCGAGGGAACTCTTATCATCCAACATCTGATTATAAGCTAAATGAGGAATCAGGAAAAAATCATTGCTACTTTCATATTCTCCTGGTGATATGGAAGTTGGTCCCATTGGTGGACCAATAAGTGACGCATCATCGTTAGCAGTAAATCCCCGTAAGGGTACAAATAGGCTCATACCAAATTCAAAACTGTTGCCTACGACTACCAGTGATCCCGGATTACTAGCCGCACACATTGCACCGAGTTCCATGGCAACACAGGAACCTGCTATTGACTTTGATTTTACACCATAGCCTGGTGCCCAATAGCCATTGGTGGCATAAGCTCCTGATTGCAAAGCAAATGTCATGGCAAATACCAATGGGTATATTTTTGTTATTTTCATAAGTTTTATGTGGTTTTATTCTTAAAACACTTTTTAAATCAAACACTTAAAAAGCGTTTTATAGTTGGACTCCTTTCCCAAAGCTAAAGCGTTGAATTCCATTCCCAAAGCTAAAGCGTTTGTAACTACTCAGGGCAACCACAAGGAATTGCCCCTACATAAGAATATTTTCACTCAACATAAGAATATTTCAGCCTAAAGT
>JAGLHR010000432.1 GCA_023143415.1 Thiomargarita sp.
GTTTTTCTTCAAAAAACTTGAACCTCGAAAACGCTTTAGTTTTGAGCATTTTTTCCATCCAAAGCTGAAGATTTGAACTCCAGAAAAAAACTAACCTCAAACTGAGCGAACAACGTTACACTGGTACATAAACCTTTTCCAACATTTCCTCATATTCCCTGGTGACATCGCTATCAATAGTGATGCCTCCACCGCTTTTATAAATCAATTGATCGCCACTTTTTTCAATAAACCGAATCATCACTGCGCTGTCTAATTGATTACCATCAAAATATCCAAAAACACCAGTAAAAAATCCCCGATGATAGCCTTCAACTGTTTTGATAATTTCAACTGTTTTTCTTTTTGGTGCGCCTGAAATTGAACCTGCTGGTAATAATGAAAGTAGAATATCGCCAATCCGCTCATGCCAGTTATTTTCTAAAACGCCTGAAATTTCTGAACTGACTTGTAAAAGCATTTTTGAACCCGCCTTGATTTTATCTATGTATCTGAATTTATTCACTTTTACATTTTTTGCGCTGATTGAAAGGTCATTTCTGAGCAAGTCAACAACCATCGTATGTTCCGCTTTTTCTTTTTCATCTGTTAAAATTTTTTGATGAGCGTTTGGGATAATCGCATCAATAGTGCCTTTCATGGGATAGGTTTTAATAACATTATCTTTTATTTTAATAAACCTTTCAGGGGAAAAGGTAACAAATTTGTCTTGAAAGTAGAGTTTAAAAGGGGCTTGACTTGAAAAAAAGATATTAAGTAGTGAAGCGTTGATTTTGATTTTGGTGGGAAAAGTTAAATTAAGGAGATAAGTATTGCCTTCAATCATTTCCTTGATAACACGATTAAAAGCAACCCTGTATTGAGAAAAATGAATGGCTTTTTTTTTAAGTGAAATGACTGATAAAGCTGATTATAGCTTGTCACATTGGAAAATCCATCAATTGAAAATAAAATGTGATCTAATTGATTAAGGGGGCTGATATAAAAATTTTGAAGTTCAAAATCAATCACAAATAAAAAAGGAATTTTTGCTTGACCTAATTGGTTTAGCTTATTTTTCATCATTATTGAAATTTTTTCAGATTGGCGAAGAGATTAACTTGGCGACAGTATTTTTATTAAGAATAACATTTTTTATCATATTTTCCTACGCCAACCTGTGTCTTTACCCTTTAACCCAAAATGTTGTATCATTAACCATTCACCATTCACCATTCGAGGTTTTCTTCAAAAAACTCAAACCTCGAAACCATTAACCATTCATCATTCGAGGTTTGAGTTTTCAAAAAACTCAAACCTCGAAACCATTCACCATTAAGAGAGAGAGAATTACCCTGAAATGCAAATGACAAAACGTACTCATTTACAAACCCGTTTTCAAAACACCCTTTTTATGGTGTTATTATTGACGGTAATAGGTTTAATCGCCTGGTTAAGCACTCATTATGAGATAAAAGCCGATTGGACTGTTAATAATCGGCATAGCTTGTCAGAAGCCAGTCGAAAAATATTGCTTGAATTGAAAGAACCAATTAAAGTGACGGCATACATTACTGATAACAACGATTTACGTCTTCCTATTCAGGAATTAGTCGAACGTTATCAACGGCAAGCAGATAACATCAGTTTACATTTCGTCGATCCTTTTTACGCGCCTGATGAAGTGCGTCAGCAGAATATTCAGGAGAAAGGCGAAATTCTCATTCAGTATAAAGAGCGAACTGAACAACTGCGGTTTTTGTCTGAACAAGAGTTGACTTCTGCTTTACAGCGTTTACTGCGCCCCGCCCGTCTCGCCGTCTTTTTAACGGGACATGGTGAACGCAGTCCAACCCATTTTGCTAACCATGATTTAAGCCAGTTGGCGATGGCATTGAAAAATAGTGGGATTAATGTGCAAACCCTGAATTTTGGAGAAACCCCTGCCATTCCTGATGAGACTAATGTGTTAGTGATTGCCAGTGCGCGTCAAAAATTATTGCCTGGTGAAGTAATTCAAATTGCTGATTATATTGATAAAGGCGGCAATTTACTGTGGTTAATGGATCCCAGTATTCCCTTACACAGTTTAGAAATCCTCGCAGAAAAATTTGGACTAACGATACAACCCGGCATCATAGTTGATCCCATCAGTCAATTGTTGGGGGTTAAAAGTTCTGCCGTCGTCTCTATTACAAATACAGGTTATGGCGAACATCCGGTGACATCCGGTTTTGAAGAGGCATTGACCCTATTCCCACATGCCAGTGCCTTAATCGTAGAACCACCTGAAGATGATGCTTGGGAAGAAACCCCTTTGTTGACAACTAACCAGGAAGCGTGGTCTGAAACAGATGTGAAAGAAGGGACTATTGAATTTAACGAAGAAACAGATATTGATGGCCCTTTGGATATTGCTTTTGCCCTTGAACGAGATAAACCACATTGGATAGACGATTCAGAAGATGGGGTTGAAGACGACGATTCAGAAGAAGTCGTTAAAGACGACGATTCTAAAGACGTGGTTGAAAATGGCGATTCTAAAGACGTGGTTAAAGACGACGATTCTAAAGATGTGGTTAAAGACGACGATTCTAAAG
>JAGLHR010000433.1 GCA_023143415.1 Thiomargarita sp.
CCACCCTACATTAAGATTTCAAGGCGGAGTAGTCACAAAAAATTATAGAAAGTGAGTATCAAAAAAATGACTAAAACAATGAGTGATGAAACTTTTGCAGAGTTAATGCAAAGTGTAAAAGAAGGTGCTAAAATTTTACGCGGAGAATTACCGCCGGCGAGCGAATTTGTACATACTCGCACCGAGGTCAAAATGAAATCAAAAACGAGCGTCAAAAAATCGGATTTCTAAAATCATTCGTTTGAAGCCAAATCAACAATAGCACAAATTGCCCCAAAAACATCATTTAAATTATCAATAGTCACTCTTGAAGCATTTTTAGTGAATAAATGCCCTTTTAACTTTCCAAATTGCCAAACTTCAGCATCAGTCACGATTCCATAGATAGATTGTTCTGAATTTTCATTAAGTTGTTGGGCAGCGACTAATTCTGCCAAACATTGCCCCCAGCCTTTTTTAAAATCATTCTGTTTCGCTTCAACGATCAAAATAAGTGGATTGCCCAAAACATTTTTTCCAAGCTCTGAACGTTTCGCAATCATATAATCAGGCGTGCCAACTAACATTTCACTTGCCGAAATAGACTTATGACTCCATAAGGCATGTTGTTTCACAGACTTTTTACACACTTCACGCAAAATAGGATAAATGACATTTTCACACCTTGACGCTTCAGAAGTAAATATATCAAAATGTTCATTGACAAATTCATATTCTGAAATGAAATGCTTTGGTAGTTCAATCGGCGACAATCTTAAAAAATCTTTTTCTTGCATTTTGATTTGGTATTCTTTTTGAACTTCATCTGCTGATTTAAAATCGGTAAAAGCCATATTTTTATTCCTCTTTAATAATGGTGAATGATGAATGATGAATGATGGTGAATGCTTAAATCATTCATCATTAACCATTAACCATTGCTATACTGCATTTAATGGATTAATGTTAAAGGGCATTTCTTGCCCAAGCTGTTCTAAATCGTATAACCTAACCGTCGTACCGGGTTTCGCTTGCAAAATCCCATTAAAAAGTGTTTCCAAATTGATTTTGTGGTGAAATCGAACTAAACTATACTTTTGAGTAATCAATTTCTCCCGCACTTTTTCTTGTTCATCATCATAATAGCGATGGCAATAACCATTGCATTCTAAAACCAACATGAGTTTTGCCACAAAGAAATCCACTTTGTATGAACCAATCGGATAGTTGAAATGCAAATCAAAGCCCTCAAAAACGTTGGATAGTACTTCTCGCCATTGCACTTCCAAAGAAGTACTCGGTTTAGCGAAACTACCGATTTCCCCAAACACCTTTTTCTTGAGTTCGATACCAACAACGCTATCCATTCCCAAAGCGATTTTTGTCACATCATCCAAGTGATAGCCATTCATCTGTGACGCTTTTCCACCAAAGGAACGAATCGTTGCCGAATCCAGTTTCAACGGCTCAATTTCGCCCTGATGTTTT
>JAGLHR010000434.1 GCA_023143415.1 Thiomargarita sp.
AACGAGGTTTAAGAAATCCTTTCCAAAAATCGGTTCGAGGCTAAAGTTTTTTCTTTAAAAAAAACTTTAGCCTCGAATTCTAAGCTCAAAAACGAATAGTGGGATAGGTTCAACGCTTTGGAGTGATTTTGGAGTCCAACGCTTTAGCTTTGGAGTGATTTTGGAGTCCATTCGAGGCTTACCGTTTTTTGAAGAAAAACTCCTCGAATGTTTTAGCTTTGGAAAAGTGATGCGAATTAGCAAATAATTAAATTATAATATTGTAACTGTTTGATTTAAAAGGAAAACTTGACAATTTTTTTATTTTATTATAGAATTACAACATGGGTTGAGTTGGACAGATAAATTCAGCCATTTAAATTACATAAGTGATTGAAAAACATGGAGGGATATCAAAAATGGCACATGTTGTAATACTAGGAGCAGGCACTGGTGGAATGCCTGCGGCTTATGAAATGAAAGCGGAATTGGGGAAAAAGCATGGGGTAACTGTTATCAATGCCTCAGAGGATTTTCAATTTACCCCATCTAATCCGTGGATAGGTGTTGGGTGGCGAAAGCGTGAAGACATTTCTTTTCCAATTGAACCAGCCCTCAAAAATAAGGGAATTGATTTCATTGCACAAAAGGTCACTGAAATTGAACCCGATAAGAATCGCTTGACACTGGCTAATGGAGAAAGTGTTGATTACGATTATCTTATCATTGCCACTGGTCCTAAATTGGCTTTTGAAGAAGTGGAAGGGATGGGTCCTAAAGCCTTTACACATTCTGTTTGTACCCTAAATCATGCAGAGAAGGCTTATGAAGGCTATCAAAAACTGTTGGATGATCCGGGGAATGTGATTATTGGTGCTGCTCAGGGCGCAAGTTGTTTTGGTCCCGCTTACGAATATGCCATGATTGTCGAAACGGCCCTGCGTAAGGCAAAACGTCGTGATAAAGTCCCGATGACTTTTATTAGCAGCGAGCCGTATGTGGGTCATTTGGGATTAGCTGGCGTAGGTAATTCTAAGGGCATGATGGAAGCAGAGATGCGTGAGCGCCATATCAAATGGATTACTAATGCCAAAATCCTCAAAGTGGAAGATGGCAAGATGTTTGTCGATGAATATAACGATCAAGCTGAAGTGATTAAACAACATGAAGTGCCTTTTAATTACTCAATGATGCTACCAGCATTTAAGGGAGTTGATGCCGTTGCCAACGTGAAAAAACTGTGCAATCCGCGTGGTTTTGTGATGGTTGACGAGTATCAGCGTAATCCAACTTATAAAAACATTTATGCCGCGGGTGTGTGTATTGCTATCCCGCCTGTCGAGGTTACGCCAGTTCCGACGGGTACGCCAAAGACAGGTTATATGATCGAGTCGATGGTGACGGCTATTGTGCATAATATTGCTAGTGAAATCAATAGACATCTTTCCTAAATAGCG
>JAGLHR010000435.1 GCA_023143415.1 Thiomargarita sp.
TCCAAGATGTTTAAGAAATCCTTTCCAAAAATCGGATTTCTAAGATCGAATAGAATAGCTTTGCGTAACATCAGTTCCTCATTAGAAAAGTTTTTCAGGCAAAAGTTTCGCTGAGCGAAACTTTTGCCTGAAAGTTTGTTCCCGCGCTAAGGAATGAGAATTGAATAATACACGAAACTAAACCTGACAGGTTTTGGAAACCTGTCAGGTTTGGCTCAAAGGTTTTGGAAGTTATTAAAGTCTCATTCCTAAGTATAAAAAATTGAAAATCATTCATCAAAAGAGGAACAAAATGAAAAATTTGAAAATAGGAATTAGGCTCGCTATCGGATTTTCCAGCGTATTAATTCTAACAATAATTGTAGGTGTTATCGCTATCATAGAAATGCAGAATTTGGCTGAAAACATTATTCAAATGTACAAACATCCGTTTGCGGTGAGTAATGCTGTACGTGATATTAGGGCAGATATTATTGCTATACATCGTTCGATGAAAGATGTTGCCTTAGCAAAAGATGTTGGACAAATAACAACGGCTTCTGCCACTGTCTATAGGTATGAACAGAACGTTTATAAGTCTTTTGAGCTTGTTTCCCAACGTTTTTTAGGCGATAAAAGTGATGTTAAAACAGCAAAACAGGCTTTTTCTGAATGGAAAGCGATTCGGGATGAAGTTATTAGTTTAATGGAATTGGGTGAAAAAGACCAAGCGGCTGATATTACTAAAGGTAAAGGAGCTAAACATGTTAAAGATATGAATAAAAAAATCCAAGTGATGATTGATTTTGCCAGCGACAAAGGTGATAGCTTTTTTGAGAAGGCCCAACAAGACAGTCAATGGGCAATATCTATCATGATTATTTTGCTAATTGCGACCTTTATAACATGCGTGATTGTGGCAATAGTCATTACTTTGAGTATTGTGACTCCATTGAATAAAATCGTTGAAAAAATCAGAAACGTTGCAACAGGTGATCTGACTCAGGAAATTGAAATTTCCCGTCATGATGAAATGGGTGAATTGGCTCGTTCAACATATACCATGATTGAAACTTTAGCCAATGTGGTTGTTCAAACAGACAAAATTGCCGAAGGTGATTATAAGGCTGATATTGCTCCACGGAGTGAAAAAGATCAACTGGGTATTGCTTTGCAAAAAATGACCAAAACCCTCAGTGAAATTTCAGCCGAAAACCAACAGAAAAATTGGCTCAAAACAGGGCAAGCTGAGTTAAATGAAGCCATGCGTGGCGATCTGGATGTTATCGCTTTAGCTCGCAAAGTCATTACTTATGTATCAAAGTATTTGGAAGTACAAGTGGGTACATTATATTTATACGATGAAGAAAACAAAGCACTGCGACTCAAAGCCAGTTATGCGTATAATCATCGCAAAGGACTGAGTAATGTCTTTAAACTTGGCGATGGTTTGGTGGGACAAGCTGCCCTTGAACTAGAAATGCTCATAGTGACTGATGTGCCGAAAGACTATCTCCAGATTATTTCCGGAACAGGCTATACGGCTCCACGCAATATTATTGTTGCCCCGATTATCTATGAAAATGCCCTGAAAGCGGTTATCGAACTGGCTTCACTCAAACCCTTTTCTGATAATAGTCAGCAATTTTTAGCAACAGTAACGGAAAACATTGCTATTAGCATTGCTTCGGCTCAATCCCGCGTTAAGATGAATGCGCTTTTGGCAAAAAGCCAACAACAGACTGAGGAACTTACCGCTCAGCAAGAAGAGTTAAGGGCGACTAACGAGGAATTAGAAGAACGTACTCAAGCTCTGGAAAATAATGAAATTGAACTCAAAAGTAAACAGGCGGCATTAGAGAATAGCAATGTCGTTCTTGAAGAACAAACCAAGATATTGCAAATGAATGAAACCTCACTCCGCCAACAAAAGGAGGATTTACAACTTGCGAATAGCCAACTTGACAAAACTCGACAGGAAATCGAAACCAAGGCGCGTGAACTAGAAATCTCTAGCCGCTACAAGTCTGAATTTCTCGCCAATATGTCCCATGAATTGCGGACTCCCTTAAACAGTATGCTTATCCTGTCACAACAATTGGCTGACAATGAGGAAGAAAATCTGACTGATGAGCAAGTTGAATCATCCAAGATTATTTATAATGGCGGTCAGGATTTGCTTAACCTGATTAATGAAATACTTGATTTATCCAAGATAGAAGCCGGCAAGATGACAATTGATATTCGAACCGTCCCATTGGCTGAAATAACCAATATTCTCAAGACTAACTTTAAGGCTATTGCTGACAAAAAAGACTTAGCCTTGCATATCAACATCACACCAGATTTACCAGCCTGCATTGAAACGGATGAGCAAAGATTAGCACAGATACTCAAAAATCTGCTATCTAACGCCTTAAAATTTACCAATAAGGGTAGCATAACGCTTGATTTCCAGCCTGTTGATGCAAAAGCCGATTTATCTCGCAGTGGTTTGGAACCGCACAAAGCCATCGCTATTGCTGTGATTGATACTGGGATTGGGATTCCAGAAGAGAAACAATTGAAGATTTTTGAAGCATTCCAACAAGCTGATGGTACGACTTCTCGTCAATATGGTGGTACAGGGTTAGGGCTATCAATCTCCAGAGAATTAGCCAAATTATTGGGTGGCGAACTCCAATTAAGCAGTGTCGAAAAGGAAGGCTCAACCTTTACGGTTTATTTACCTTTAGATGCAAAAGCAGCGAAAAGCAAACCAACGACGACAGTTCCTCAACAGGAACTCCCAGAACCTAAAGGGAAAAACCCAGTTTCTTCAAAAGACTCGATTTCTAAGCCATCTAAAAAAGTACCCATTTTACAGCCTTCACAAGAGATAGATGCACCACCATCGCCTAGTATTGATGATGATCGAGACAATCTTGAGGAAAATGATCGCATCCTATTGATTATCGAAGATGATATTGGTTTCGCTACGATCCTATATCGCTTTGCTCACAAAAAAGGTTTTAAATGCGTACATAGCACTGATGGCAAAACGGGGCTTGAATTTGCCGACAAATATCATCCTGATGCCATTATTTTGGATATTGCGCTGCCCCAAATAGATGGTTGGCATGTGCTTAACCGGTTAAAAGACAACATCAATCTTCGCCATATTCCGGTGCATGTCATGTCTGTACAAGATTATCCCCCCGGCGTTCTTAATAGGGGGGCAATTGGCTTTCTTACAAAGCCGGTGAACGAAGAACAACTGGAAAGTGCATTTAGCAAAATCACCACATCGCTTGATAAAGCAGTTAAAAAGGTTTTAGTCGTTGTCACTGAAACAGATCAGAAAGAGATTAAAGAAATATTAGGCAATCGTGATATAGAAACGACTATGATTGACACGGGTAAAAGGGCAATCCAAGAATTGAAAGAAAACGCTTATGATTGTTTGGTGTTAGACATTCTTCTGCCGGACGAATCCGGTTTTACCGTCTTGAAATCACTGGAAGAAGAGGATATTTCCGTACCACCAGTTATTGTATATACTGGTAGAGAGCTAACGATTTCAGAATATGATGAACTACAAATTCATGCTAAATCCGTCGTCATCCGAAAGGCTGAAAACAGCAAGCGATTACTTGACGAAGTCAGTTTGTTTTTACATCGTATCGTCAAAAATCTCCCGGTTCACAAACAGGAGATGATTGCTAGATTCCACGATAAAGAGGTTATTTTTAAGGGTAAAAAAATTCTCATCGTTGATGATGATATGCGTAATCTCTTCGCACTCGCAGGCGTTCTCAAGAAAAATGGCTTGAATGTTTATAAAGCACATAATGGTGAGAAAGCTTTAGAGAGTTTGAATAATGAGCCGTCTATTGATTTAGTCTTGATGGATATCATGATGCCGATAATGGATGGTTACGAAACCATGCGAGCGATTCGCGCCCAAGCTCGATTTAAGCATTTACCCATTATCGCCCTCACCGCCAAGGCGATGAAAGAAGATCGAGCCAAGTGCATTAGTGCTGGCGCAGATGACTATTTGACTAAACCCGTTGAGATTAATCAACTATTATCACTGATGCGAGTGTGGCTTTATAAGTAAGGTTTGAATCAGAATTTTCAGAATGTTCGAGGCTAAAGTTTTTTGCAAAAAAACTTTAGCCTCGAACAGAATTTTCAGAATAAAATATAAAATCATTTTATCTGTCATTAAATTATTGATTGTATGATGTTTATCACATTTTAACCCTTTTTTTAAAAACACATAAAAATCAATAATTTATTTTGATTCTAACCCCGTATTTATTCTGAAAATTCTCAAATTCTTAAATTCTGATTCAAACTTCGAGTGAAAATTTCTTTTGGCAAATTTTAACAATATGAAAATTAAACCCAAAATCCTTATTGTCGATGATAAAATCGCCAACCTCGTTGCTTTAGAAAAGGTATTGGCGAAGTTAAATGTGGAATTCATTCGGGCAACATCTGGTGAAGAAGCCCTAATGAAGGTTATTGAAAACGAGTTTGCCCTGGCTTTGATTGATGTGCAAATGCCAGAAATGGACGGTTTTGAAACTGTTGAAATCATGCGTCAAGATATGCAACATCTGCCGATCATTTTTATCTCGGCTATCTATAATCAGGATTATTATAAAATAAAGGGTATCGAAGCAGGTGCGGTTGATTTTATCAATAAACCCATCGTGCCTAAGATATTGCAGGGCAAAGTACGCATTTTTCTGGAACTTTATGAACAAAAAAAACAACTGGAGGAACAAAATCAAGCATTGCTTTCTGCTATTTCTGAACGCAAAAAAACTGAAATCGCTCTAATACAAGCCAAAGAAGAAGCCGAATTAGCCAACCGTGCTAAAAGTGAATTTCTCGCTAACATGAGCCATGAAATCCGTACTCCCATGAATGCGGTGATTGGTTTCAGCGATATACTCGCCTTAGAAATAACTGATAAGCAGCATAAGAGTTATCTCAATTCCATTCAAACTGCGGGTAAAAATCTCTTGACTTTAATTAATGATATACTTGACTTATCCAAGATTGAAGCGGGGGGGCTAGAGATTCAGTATGAGCCAATCAATCCACAGATTATTTTCACTGAGTTACAGCAAATTTTCAGTCTTGATATTGCTGAAAAAAATCTGGAATTGATAATGGAAATTGATGAAAGTTTACCGTCGGCTTTATTTTTGGATGAAACCCGTTTACGACAGGTGTTACTGAACCTAATTGGTAATGCGGTTAAATTTACTGACAGTGGCTATATCAAACTCTGTGCTAATAAAGAAGCTTATACAAATCAAGAGCAAATTGATTTAATCCTGGCGGTGGAAGATTCTGGCATTGGTATTCCTTCAAATCAACAGGCGCTCATTTTTGAATCATTCAAACAAGTAGATGGGCAAAGCACCCGTAAATATGGTGGAACGGGTTTAGGGCTTGCCATCACCAAGCGTTTAGTTGAAATGATGGATGGAGAGATTTCCGTCAGTAACAACCCTGACAAAGGCAGTCGTTTTGAAATCATTTTACATGAAGTTAAAGTTGCTGTTAGCCAGCCGGCTTTTATACAAGCCAATACTTTTTATTCCAACAATATCACCTTTGAAAAGGCACGGGTATTGGTGGTGGATGACATCGAATCTAACCGCTATTTTATTCAAGAATGCTTGTCAAAAGTCAATTTAGAGGTTATCAGTGCTGAAAATGGAGAAAAGGCATTGCTGTTTGCCGAAGAATATCATCCTGCCCTGATTTTAATGGATTTAAGGATGCCTGAAATGAATGGTTATGAAGCCACAAAGCGTTTAAAAAACAATCCAAACACTGCCGATATTTCAATTATTGCCCTAACAGCCTCTGTTGCTTTTAATAAAAAAGTTCATATTGAGGCGCACGGCTTTGATGGTTTTTTATCAAAACCTGTCAATATTTATGAGTTATTTAGTGAACTCTCCCGCTATCTCAAATATACCCAGAATTCTGTCGTTCCCCAAGCGGCGACTACGGTGGTTAAAACGCTCCACCCAGAAAATATTGTCAATATCTCAGAATTACGAGGAAAAGTTGAAAAAGAAGTGATGCCACTTTGGAAAAATACAAATATTGCGATAAGAATAGATGTTGTTACTGAATTAGCCGAAAAGATGATAAAACTGGGGAATGAATATAATATTCCCGTTTTTATCCATTATGGTGAACCGTTACTAGAAAACACCAAAAATTTTAATATACTTTATATTCAAAAG
>JAGLHR010000436.1 GCA_023143415.1 Thiomargarita sp.
TTGATTTGAATAACGATATTAAAGAGCTTGATGAAGGATTGTCCTACACAGTGACTTTTGAAATCTATCCAGAAATAACCACATTAGAAGTAGATGGATTAGCCATTGAAAAACAAATAACAGAGATCAGCGAAACCGACGTTGATACGATGTTATACCGACTACGCCAACAACGTCAAACTTGGAAAGATGTTGATGAGCAAATAGCCACTCAAGGTGATCGTATTGTCTTTGATTTTGTAGGTACTATCAATGGATCATCATTTAAAGGCAATGAAGTCAAGCAAGCATCGCTGATATTAGGAAAAAACGATTTCACTTTACCCGGTTTTGATGAAAAATTAGAAGGCGTAAAAACGGGAGAAGAACGTGAATTTGATTTAACTTTTCCTGATGAACATAGCAATAAGGAAATAGCGGGTCAAACCGTGCATTTTGTGGTAAATGTATCAAAGGTTAGCATTGTCTATTTGCCAGAAATAGAAGCTGAATTTGTTAAATCCTTTGGGGTGCCAGATGGTCGCGTTGAAACTTTGCGTGTTGAAACACGTAACAATATGGAACGTGAATTAAAGTATGTGACAGACATCAAAATCAAGCAACAGATACTTGAAGCCTTGTTGAAAGCAAATCCGATTGAAGTCCCCCCATCTTTGATAGAGCAGGAAACGCAACAACTGTTAAAAAGTCGGCAGCAGGAATGGAAAAATCAAAATTTGCAAGCCGAAGCGTTTAAAGATGAGGCACAAGATCGTGTTAAACTCGGATTTTTGATAGGTGAATTAGTCAATAAACATAACTTCAAAGTACAAGCTGAGGAAGTGAGGCAAATGGTTGAAAGGATTGCCTTTGCTTATGATGATCCAGATGCTGTCATCAGACAATATTATGCAGATGAACAACGTTTAAAAGAAGTCGAATCCATTGTATTAGAAAACCAAATCGTGGCATGGTTATTAGACAGGGCGCAAATAACTGAAAAACAAACTGATTTTTATACCATCGTGATGGGAGAAAATCAAACAGCGATAGGACAAGTGGCCAACAAATGAATGATAAACAATACCCTGACGTTTTGGCGACAGGTGGCTTAGTACCGATGGTTGTAGAACAATCTGCACGCGGTGAAAGAGCTTATGATATTTATTCTAGGTTACTTAAAGAACGGGTCGTTTTTTTAGTAGGCCAAGTCGAAGATTACTCGGCTAATTTGATTGTCGCACAACTACTCTTTTTAGAATCAGAAAACCCAGAAAAGGATATACATTTATATATCAATTCTCCAGGCGGTTCTGTAAGCGCGGGATTAGCTATTTATGATACCATGCAGTTTATTAAGCCTGATGTGAGTACCATTGTTGTTGGTCAAGCCGCCAGCATGGGAGCATTATTACTCTGCGGTGGTACAAAAGATAAACGTTATTGTCTTCCCCATTCGCGGATGATGATTCATCAACCTTTGGGGGGCTTTCAAGGTCAGGCGACTGATATTGATATTCATGCGCGTGAAATTTTAAAAGTGCGTGAACGCCTGAATATCATCATGGCTAAACATACTGGACAAGCCTTGGAAGTGATTCAAAAGGATACGGATCGAGATAATTTTATGGGGGCTGATGAGGCAGTAGAATATGGTATCGTTGACGCTATTTTGTCCACTCGGCAAGCATTGACGACAAAACAAAAGTAGTTTTTTATTCAGTTGTTCGAGACTTTAGCCTTAAAAAGACTGTAATAATTCATTTTGAGGCGTTGAAAAAACTTTAGCTTGATGAACGACTAAATTAATATGGCTGATAAAAAAAAAGGGCCTTCTAAAACAAAAGGACGCTGGAATTATTGTTCTTTTTGTGGAAAAAGCCAAGATGAGGTTCATAAACTAATTGCTGGCACATCAGTTTTCATCTGTGATGAATGTGTTGAAATGTGCAATGAGATTATACGGGATAATGTGCCACCACAAAATGAAGGGGGCAAGGAACGAAAATTGTCAATCCCGTATGAAATCAATCAACACTTAAATGAATATGTCATTGGGCAAGAGTATGCTAAAAAGGTACTCTCTGTCGCCGTCTATAACCACTACAAGCGTTTGGAAACTCATGCCCAAAATGAGGTCGAAATTGCTAAAAGCAATGTGCTATTGATAGGACCAACTGGCAGTGGTAAAACTTTGCTCGCAGAAACATTGGCACGAACTTTAAATGTACCTTTTGTCATGGCTGACGCGACAACGCTCACTGAAGCTGGCTATGTCGGTGAGGATGTTGAACATATCATACAAAAATTGTTACAAACCTGTGACTTTGAAGTTGAAAAAGCGCAAAAGGCTATCATCTACATAGATGAGATTGATAAAATCACCCGTAAATCTGAAAATCCCTCAATTACCAGAGATGTTTCTGGTGAAGGGGTACAACAAGCATTATTGAAGTTAATTGAAGGTACAGTCGCCTCTGTTCCTCCACAGGGCAGCAGAAAACATCCAAAAAAGGATTTTATTGCAGTTGATACCACAGAAATTTTGTTTATTTGTGGGGGGGCTTTTTCAGGTTTAGAAAAAATCATTCGGGAACGTTCTGAAAAAAGCAGTATTGGCTTTGCTGCACAAGTTTCAGATAAGGAGGATAAGCGGAATTTTAGTGAATTACTTAACGCTTTGGAGCCTGATGATTTGATTAAATTTGGCTTAATTCCAGAATTGGTTGGACGATTGCCCGTTGCGACAACCCTTGAGAAATTGACTGAAGATCAATTGGTGCGAATACTCACTGAACCTAAAAATGCTTTGACCAAACAATATGCTTGCCTATTTGAGATGGAAGGTACAGAACTCGAATTTAGGCCAGAGGCTTTACGAGCGGTGGCTCATAAGGCGATAAAAAGAGAGACTGGCGCACGCGGTTTGCGTTCAATTTTAGAGCATGTATTGTTGGATATCATGTATGAGTTGCCTTCTATGGAGGATGTCGATAAGGTTATTGTGGATGATAGCGTTATTGAGGGTAAAAGTCAACCACTTATTTTATATAGAAATGAAAAGCAAGTGGCTTCTTAGTGTGATGCCCAAAGCTAAAGCGTTGGATACCTATTCCAAAGTTAAT
>JAGLHR010000437.1 GCA_023143415.1 Thiomargarita sp.
GTCGTCGTCCTCTTATCAATCCGTTCCATTCCCTAATCCGTTGTACTCAGTATCAGACTAAAAAATGATTTCCTAATTCGTTACACTTGATCATCAAGTTTTTTAACCCCAATAATAACTACAAGGATTTGATATAAACAAGGATAAATCAAATTGCACCACTGCTATACGGTTTATCCTTGCTTATATCAAATCTTTGTAGTTATGGTTAAAAAAAACTGCCCATCATCAAGCGACACTAAACCAAATTGACTCAAATTATGAATAAGAAAGAATTATTACAAGTTATTGAAAAAGCGGTTAAAGATAAGGCAACAACGCTTGAACTGAGTAATAAAGGATTAACAGAATTGCCACCGGAAATCGCTCAACTGGTCAATTTGCAAGTGCTATACCTCAGTCGCAATCAACTGACCGCCTTGCCACCGGAAATCGCTCAACTGGTCAATTTGCAATGGCTAGAGATTAATGAAAATAAACTGACCGCCTTGCCACCGAAATTCGTTCAACTGGTCAATTTGCAAAGGCTAGAGATCAATGGAAATCAACTGACCGCTTTGCCACCGAAATTCGTTCAACTGGTCAATTTGCAATATCTAGATATCTGTGATAATCAACTGACCGCCTTGCCACCGGAAATACCTCAACTGGTCAAGTTGCAATGGCTATACCTCCATGGCAATCAACTGACCGCCTTGCCACCTAAATTCGCTCAACTGGTCAATTTGCAAGAGCTATGGCTCAATGGCAATCAACTGACCACCTTGCCACCGGAAATCGCTCAACTGGTCAATTTGCAAGGGCTATACCTCCATGGCAATCAATTGACCGCTTTGCCACCGGAAATCGCTCAACTGGCAGAAAGAATAGAGGCGAATATTGCTAGTAGTGAAGATAATAAAATATATATGGGATTATTTTTAAAAGACAATCCCCTACCGATTCCCCCAGAAATATTAAGTGATAATCTACACCCAACCAGAATCACTAACTACTACTTTCAACTTCAAAAGGACAAAATACCTCTAAACGAAGCAAAAATGCTAATCGTCGGTCAAGGCGGCGTTGGCAAAACCTCCCTAGTCAACCGCTTAACCAAAGATATTTACAACGATGCCGAAAACAAAACAGAAGGCATTCAAATTAACCAATGGCCAGTCAAAGTCAAAGACGAAAACATTCGCCTCAACATCTGGGACTTTGGTGGGCAAGAAATCATGCACGCCACCCACCAATTCTTCCTAACCAAACGCAGCCTTTACATCCTAGTCCTTGATGCCCGCCAAGGCGAACAAGAAAGCCGAGTCGAATACTGGTTAAAACTGATTCAAAGTTTCGGCGGCGACTCCCCCATCATCATTCTCATCAACAAAACAGATGAACACCCATTAGATATCAACAAACGGGGTTTAAAAGCCAAATACCCCAGCCTGAAAACCTTCTTTGATATTTCCTGCAAAACGGGCAAGGGCATTCCCGAATTTATAAAAAACCTGAAATATCAATTAGATAACCTCGAACATGTCCACGATCCCTTCCCAAGCGACTGGTTCAAAGTAAAAGAAGCCCTAGAAAACCTGTCGCAAGATTTCATCAGCTATGACGAATACGTGCAGATGTGCCAACAACAAAAAGTACAAGACGAACTCAGTCAACACACCCTGATTGATTTCCTGCACGACTTAGGCATCGTCCTCAACTTCCGCGATGACGAACTCCGCCCCCAACTCCGTGATACCAATATCCTCAATCCCGAATGGGTAACGGAAGGCGTTTACAAACTCCTCAATTCCTTTGAACTCAACCAAAGCAAGGGCATATTAGAGATTGACCAACTAGACCATTTACTCAGAGAACTCGACGCAAAACGCTATCCAAAAGATCGCCAAGCCCTTATTATTGAGATCATGGAAAAGTTTGAACTCTGCTTCGAGATTAAAGACTCAAAACGGCAACAATTCCTGATTCCAGAACTCCTCCCCAAAGACGAACCAGATATCAACTGGGATTCTGACAACAGCCTCGCCTTCCAATACCACTACGACGTATTGCCCAGCAGCATTATGTCCCGCTTCATCGTGCGAATGCAGGAACTTATCTCCAAAAAAACCTATTGGCATAGCGGTGTTGTTTTAGTACGAAACAACAACAAAGCCCTCGTCAAATCAGACACCGAAGACAAAAAGATGTTTATTTGGATCAATGGCAAACCAGAAACCCGCCGTGAGTTCCTAACAGCGATCCGTCAACAATTTGAATCTCTTCACCAATCCATACCCAAGATTAATGCCACTGAGCAAGTGCCGTATAAAACGGTTATTATTCCCCACCAAGACTTACTCAATGCCGAAGAAATGGGTGAAAAAGATTATTTAATCGCCAGTATCAAAGAACGTGTTTTGATTAGCCAATTATTGGATGGGATTGAAAAGATAAAACGTGCTGATGGAGAACGTGCTGAAGAAAGAAGACTTCCTGAAAAACCAGAAACTCCTATGACTGTAAGAATTGAGGAAAGCAATTGGGATAAATTCGTGAAAATTGCTGCGGTTATCGGCGTAATTGCTGCGGTTATCAGCGTGATAATTGCGTAAGTCAGGTAGGCCGTTGCACAGTCCTTTTCGTGCAACGGCTTCCTCATTAAAAAAGTGCCGTTGCACCCACGTTGCCCACCCTACATGGCTACATGGCTTTCATTTACCATTCACCATTCACCATTAATATTCCCAATATGCAGGAACGTCTTTTAATGGCAAAACTTCGATTTGTTCATGAATAGGATACTTAGTATTGCCAGGATAGATCACCCACAGCTTTTCCAAATTCAAACTGGTGAGGGCAGAGCGCATTGATTTCGTCAGCGTGGGTGCATCGGAAAATTTAAATTCACACGCCCAATGTTGACCCTCATGTTGCCAAAATAAATCCACTTCTGCACCAGAATGCGTTGCCCAAAAGTAAGCTTTATCATCCGATTTTCCAATACTTCTCCAAACACAATCCAAAGCAAACCCTTCCCAAGAACTCCCTAACTTGGGATGTTGATAAAGTGCTTCTGGTGTTTCGATAGCCAACAGGGCATGGAAAATACCTGAATCACAAAAATAGAGTTTAGGGCGTTTCACCAGCCGTTTACCGAGATTAACAAACCAGGGCTGTAATGTCCTTATCATAAAGGTTCCAACAAAAATGTCAATATAACGTCGCACCGTCGTATCAGCAATCCCAAACGAGCGTCCAATTTCTGAAAAATTAATCATATTGCCATGATAATGACTCACCATTTGCCAAAATCGGTGTAACGTTTTTGCGGGAATACGAATACCCAATGCGGGAATATCTCGTTCAAGAAACGTTCTAATATAATCTTCACGCCATTGATAGCTGATTTCATTATTTGCCGCTAAAAAAGAAGAAGGTAAATTTCCTCTCAACCATAACTGTTCCAATTGTTTAAGAGAAACATCCTGGTGCCGAAATCCCAACAAGGTATGGTAGGAAATTCGACCAGCAAGACTTTCCGAACTTTGTCGGATCAAATCCCGTGACGCACTTCCTAAGATGAAATAATGTTGTTCCGGGCGCGTATCAACTAAAAAACGAATTAATGGAAATAATTCGGGCTGACGTTGAATTTCATCAATAATAATCAAACCGCGACACCGTTCAAGCGTTAATTGAGGATTTTGAAATTGGGCGAGATCCCGGGGATTTTCGAGATCAAAATAATGATTAGCCTGAAATTGCCTAGCCAAGGTGGTTTTTCCAGACTGTCTGGGACCAAGTAATGCAGTCACTTTATAGGTTTCGAGCCTTTTTTGAATCTCTTTATAATCAATGTGGCGTTGAAGTTTCATAAGAATCTGTCGTTAATATCATTGAAATTTCGGTCATTATAACAGAGATTTCAATAATAAATCCCGTTTTTTTCAGGGCAACCACAAGGGATTGCCCCTACGACATAATTAGTCAGGTAGGTCGTTGCACAGTCCTTTTCGTGCAACGGCTTCCTCATTAAAAAAGTGCCGTTGCACTGACGGTGCAACGGCCTACATGGCTGTAAGCGAGCATAGAATGGATGAAATGGGAAATGTCAAACCTTTTATTTTAAGCATTTTTGACGAACAAAATTAATAAATCGTTGTGTCCAACGATTATTTTCAACATCGCGCAAATGCACATAACTGGCTAAAGTATTTTTATAGACTATCCCATCATTTTTACCGTCTAAACCTTGTCCGCGCAAGACTTTATAAGCATAAGTGAGCTGAGATGGCAGGTTAATGGCTTTAGAATAATGAAATTCATGGGCATAAAATTCCGTCGGTTGCCCTTTTGAATTAAGTAATGGCCATAATCCATGCCCTGTTTCGCGACACTTGACATAACCACGCCCTTGCGGACGTTTTTCCATGACGGTATCAAAAGGCAAGGCACCAACCATTTTGCAGGTTTTTTCGCGCCACGTTAATTGACGCGATAAATAAACCAATCCGCCACATTCAGCATAAACCGGCATTGCTCGTTCAATCGCATCACGAATCTCTCCTTTCAAACTGTCATTTTGAGATAAACTCTCCATTTTTTCTTCTGGAAAACCGCCCCCGATAAATAAGGCATCCACAGCAGGTAAGCGTGAATCATGCAAAGCATCAATAAATATCAAATCAGCCCCTGCTTCCTGTAATGCTTCCAAATCGTTGTGATAATAAAAACCAAAGGCGGCATCACGAATGATACCGATTTTAACCTTTTCTTTCTTCTGCGATTGGTATTGATAATATGTACTTCCCACAAGGACCGTTTTTGCCTCAGTCGCGATATTGAATAATTGTTCAATATCAACCTGTTCTGCCACAATTTCAGCAATACGATTAATTTTAGTCTGGGCTTGCTTATCTTCGTTACTGGGCATTAAACCTAAATGTCGTTCATCAATAATTAAATGGGAGTCCCGTCGCACTGCACCAATGAGGGGAATATCGGTATAATATTCTATCGCAGCCCGTAATTTACTTTCATGTCGTTCACCGCCAACTTGATTAAGAATGATTCCAGCAATATAAATATTTTTATCAAACTCTTGATAACCCAATATCAGGGGTGCAATACCGCGTGTCACCCCTCTTGTATCCAACACTAAAAAAACCGGTGCTTCTAATAAATGTGCCAATGCGGCATTACTATTACTTCCATCTAAATCCATCCCGTCATATAAGCCCTTATTGCCCTCAATAATCGTAATATCAACATTTTGACTATAATGAGCGACGCTATTTTTGATTTCTGCTAGATTCATTGTGTAAAAATCAAGATTATAACAGGGGCGATTAGCGGCTTGAGTTAACCATAGGGGATCAATGTAATCTGGTCCTTTTTTAAAAGGTTGAACAACCCGATTACGCGCTGCGAGGGCGGCGCATAATCCTATTGTAATAGTTGTCTTTCCAGAGGATTTATGGGCAGCAGAGATGAGAATATGAGACATGATATTAATGGTGAATGATGAATGGTGAATGGTGAATGATGAATGATGAATGGTGAATGATTTAAGGGACAGCGCAACAAATAACTGACGTAATAGCAGACCTGTCAGGTTTTTAAAACCTGACAGGTCTTGAACATCCCACGTATATTATTTCCTGCGTCGTCCCTAATGATGAATTTAGGAGTTACGCATAAACTAACTATTTGATTTTATTATCTTTATTTTTAAGCGTTCTTTAAATTTAAATGCGTCTAGTTTAATTCATTCATCATTCACCATTATTTATAAACGTACTTCAATACCACGCGCCGCCATTACCTGTTTCGCCTCGGCAATGGAATACTCTCCAAAATGAAAAATACTGGCAGCCAGCACCGCATCTGCTTTACCTTCAAGGACTCCTTCTGCAAGGTGTTCTAATGTGCCAACGCCCCCAGAAGCTATCACGGGAACATTAACAGCCTCACTGATAGTGCGTGTTAAGGGTAAATCAAAGCCATTGCGCGTACCATCTCGGTCCATACTGGTGAGCAGTATTTCACCTGCCCCAAAATCAACCATTTTTTTAGCCCAGGCTACCGCATCAAGTCCCGTCGATTTACGCCCTCCGTGTGTGAAAACTTCCCAACGTTCCTCACTGACTTGCTTGGCATCAATGGCGACGACGATGCACTGTGAGCCAAAATGTTCACTGGCTTCTTTGACAAAATCGGGATTAAAGACGGCGGCGGTGTTAATACCGACTTTATCTGCACCAGCGTTAAGCATTCGCCGAATATCGGCTAATTGACGAATGCCGCCCCCCACAGTTAGGGGAATAAATACTTGGCTGGCGACTTCTTCAACGACATGTACCATCGTATCGCGATTATCAGAACTTGCTGTGATGTCTAAAAAAGTGACTTCATCTGCACCCTGTTCATCGTAACGTTTGGCGATTTCGACAGGATCACCGGCATCGCGGATATTGACAAAGTTAACACCTTTAACTACTCGCCCTGCATCAACATCAAGACAGGGAATAATTCGTTTTGCTAGTCCCATTATTAGTTAAGCATAGGGTGGGTAGAGCGACAGCAAAACCCACCATTTATTTGAATGAAAAGGTGGGTTTCGTACCTCTACCCACCCTACGTTTATTAATTCTGTTCAAAAAAATGAGTACAACGGATTAGCGAAATTAACGGATTTTTCTTTAATTAAATTCGTTTTGAGGCGAAAGTTTTTCTTCAAAAAACTTTCGCCTCGAAATTTCGTCAATTAGTTGTACTTGTATTGTCATATTAGCGAACGCTCCACCCACCATTTATTTTAATGAATGAAAAGGTGGGTTTCGTACTGGGGTGATGAAAATGTCACAGACAGAATTGCCGAATATGATCCCATTTTTGTTCATCCTCATTTTTTTTACTTTAAAATCAGTCATTTACAAAATGCAGGAAACAAAAACGGGATCAACTTTTGAGAACATCGGCAACATTTTCATCACCCCAGTTTCGTACCTCTACCCACCCTACGTTCACTCATTGGGAATGCAGAAGGCATTTTCAAACAAAGTTTGGGAACGAGCGAGAAATAAAAACGGGGTTTCTCAATATTAACGCTTCTCACCCTACCTATCAGAACCAGACAAATCACCACGTTGCCATCGTTCAATGGCAGTATATAATGCGGTTTCAAAGAGTTCCGTCGCGTCGTCCCAAGTATATCGGATGGCTGTTGTGTAGACAGCATCAGACATTATCTGCCACTTATCATTAGAAAAGGTAAGTACACGAATTAATTGGTTAGCAAGAGCAGTAGAATCACCTGTTTTGACAAGATAACCATTAACGCCATCTTTGATAATGTCCATGGGACCACCAACCTGAGTTGATACAACCGGACAGCGACAGGCCATTGCTTCCAATGGTGGCAGATGGAATCCTTCACTCCAGCTTCCACACAGCCAAACGTCACACTTAGCGTAAATATCCTTGATAGTGTTTTGCGGTGGTTGATAAACGTATTCTGTGCAGGGGGGCAACAGCAAATTCGACGAAGGGCGTTGGTTGCCAAAGGCAACCAAGCGCAGATTTGGGATATTCTGGGCTGCTAGGGAGAAAGCCTTTAGGCTAATGTCGCAACCCTTCCAGTTAGCAGTGGAATACATCATGCCAACGGTCGGAATAGCTTGCTTTTCACGACGCGGTGCGTAAAACTGCTCCGTATCAACGCTATTCGGGACATGTGATACATTGCTATCACCGTATGTCCTGGCCAAATCAACTAACCACTTCGATATGGTGATTTTGTGCATAGGCAACGACCACGTTGCTTCCACCCTTTCTTTAGGCAAGTAACTATGTAGTTCATGATGTTGAAGAAAGTAAGTTTTGGCCCCTTTGGCTTCAGACAGCTTCGCTACCCACTCAGCGGTTTCCCACCAAGTTGCGATAACCACATCGGCATCTGGAACATCAGCATTAGTAACTGGGCGAAAACGATTAATGACATGGTGTGGAACATCCACGTTATCGAAGTGAGAAGGATTGTTCTTAGTGACAGAAACCCAACCCTTTCCTTGTCGTAGAGAACGCATCTGCTTGCGTAAATTTGGTCTGCGTTTGGGTGTAGAGACAACGAATACTTCATGTCCTCGCTTTTTCAACAGATCAGCATAGATCGCCACGACACGAATTCCACCACTCATATTAACAACTGGAAGAACAAATGTGATTTTCATAAAAATACCTTCATCACAGGGGCTATTTAGGCCAATTGGATAGTTCGCAATTGAGAAATCTAGCTTGTGCTTCTGCTTGTAAAACCCTTATAATATATTTGTCAGTCAATAAATTTTTAGCGAATAAAAACAACTCGTTAAATTCACAAAACACTTATTTTTGGACGACTCTAATAGACTTGTCCATTAACAAGCTAAGTTATTGATTTATATCGTTTTGACATTTAGTATTTTCAAGGGTTTACGCTTATTAAGGGACAAATATAATAAAAAAAATGCAGAAAATTCGATTATAGAAGTTCAGAAAAATAACTTGACAAAGGGCAGGGACAGCTTTGCCCCGACAATGAAATATTTGACGTAGGGGCATTCGAGGTTTTCGTTTTTTGAAGAAAAACTCAATTCGAGGTTCAAGTTGGTAAAAAAACTTGAACCTCGAATCGAATCCTGTGTGTTCGCCATTGTGATCGAGGCTAAAGTTTTTTGAAGAAAAACTTTAGCCTCGATCATTATTTATCTGAAAAACGATAGATTAACTCTCTATTTTTTAAACTGTAACCATATTGGTTAACCCTTCTTTCAAACTTCTGTGTGATGTATTGTGTATAAAACTTAGTAAGCATCCCATTCTGCATATCTTCCCATTTTGAAAAATATTTATCATTCACGTTGGGACGTACTTCACGAGTAAAAGGAACAGATTTTACCCCTAAAAATTCATAAATTTTTTTGAGAGTCGTTTGAGGCTCTACAACAAACTCTTCATACTTGAGTACCAATAAATTTCTCAAGTATTTTTTGTCGTAAGAAAACTGCTCATGACAAACAAGCCAATGTGCAATTAACGAATGAATAGACGATTTATTACCCCATTTTTTCCAAGGCAAAATCGAATGCTTTCTGCTGTATGGGTGGGTTGCATACGAGACAGCGACTGGATGTCTTAGCAATGTAATAAAGTAAGCATTCGGAAAAAGTGCCTGAAGAAAACGACTACGAACCAGATTAGGTGGCGACTTTTCCAACAAAAAAGGCTTTTCTAAATCCCAATATTTCTTCCATTCATTGAAGAGTTTATTGGCATTATCTGAAGAAACCAGATGCGACTCTTCAGTCAGGTGGAATGCAGGGTTGAAACCGAAATGACCCGGACCCTCATAAACTCCATCTACTGGATACACTGATTGTAAATGTTGCCCTTCATCTTCAGGAACGCCAGTATTCTTAAATCCACTAATCTCGGGATGATCTCTAATACATTGAAATAGCAGGGACGTGCCACTTCTATGCAAACCACTTATGAAAACAAATTTGTGATTGACCATACTCAAAATATTTATCCTCTATGAATAGACCTCTTTCCTATTAAATCAAATTCTATTTTAAAATCAATTGTTTAGAGAATATCGCTATTTTTATAAATCATTGAATTTTAAAGAATTAATGTTATTTAGGAAAGAGGTTTAATAAAAAAAACGCAATGCTAGGAGTCTATATGATTTTTAATCACTAAAGTGATTATCTATAGCTACCTAGACCAATGAGATAAATCACGATTAAGAAATTCAGCCAGTTTTCTGTTCGGCTCTCGAAATTGTTCCAACAACATTTGACGTGTTTCAGGACGCATCGGTGGCGGTATGTATTGTTTTTTTATCCACTTTTCATAAGATGGTAATTTTATCAATCCCTGATAAACGCGATTTCGCACCTTTTGGGGTAATAATGCAGCAATATGAGCAACGCCAGGAATGGCTCGTAGGGGGGCAGTCATTTTTGATCTAAGTAACCCGTTAGCATAACGATGAGCCACGTTTGCAGCAATTGGACTACCTTGGATGAAATTGAACCCCTCATCAACACCAATAAAACGACAAATTTTACGCATCATCTCTTCCTGTTGTTGTACTAAATCATCCATCAATAGAAAAAGAAATGATTCTTTGGAAAAAAATTGCAGATATTGTTCAATCTGCTTCATATAATCGCTGACCTCTAAAACATGGTTATTTCGTTTAATGTTTTCTTCAAAGGTTTCGGACACTTTAAGTTGATGTCCCATGATTTGATTGTATTTAATATCTTGTACATAGTGAGAATAAGCTCGCTCAACAGGATGCCGCATAATATAAATAAGGTTAATATTGGGAAGCACCTGAGCAATACGTGCTGCAGAATCGGGATATTTTGGCCAATGTGTGTATCTCCCTGAAGTTTCGCCACAAACTTGGTGTCGTTCAGCCTTACTAAAAAGTGAGGCATACCAATCTATCCCCTTGGCATAGTTCTCATCATTCCTAGAAGCAAAAAACTCAGGTTCCTTGGGATAACTCATATAAATCTGTGGGTGCCGACATAAATATTGGTACAGAGTTGTCGTTCCTGACTTGCTGGAACCGATGATTATAAAATCTGGTAATCTCATTATTCAATACCGATGGTGATTCAAAGATAACAATTTTTTCCTTATACCCAACGAAGACGTTGGGAATGCATTCTGCAACGCTCTGCATTGTAGGACGCAGAGCGTCCCTGAATGAATTCCCAAACAGAGTTCGAGGCTAAAGTTTTTTTAAAGAAAAAACTTTAGCCTCGAAGGGAATTAGAAGAAAGATGCGCGATCCCTATAGTTTTCTGGGTTAGCCCCTTCAAATATTCCACGAATGGATTGAATATCACGTTGTGGGATTAATTGAATATTACCATCTTTAGCAATACAAGTCAATTGTTGACCGACTTGTAAGTATTCCAGGCAAAAGTTTCGGAAAAACTTTTGCCTGGAATATTGCTTGACGATGTTTTCAGGTATCGA
>JAGLHR010000438.1 GCA_023143415.1 Thiomargarita sp.
TTTTTGTCGCTTAAATGGTGGGCAAGAAAAAGACCTTGCCCACCCTACATTAGTTAATCTTCACTTTCTGAAGGTTTAAATTCTGCCCTCAGTTGTTGCTGAATGTTGCTTGGCACGGGTTCATAATGGCTAAATTCCATCGTGAAAGAGCCATTTCCGCCTGTGGCGGATTTCAGTTCTGTCTGATAGTTGTTTAATTCGCTTAAAGGGACTTCTGCTTTGACGCAGACCATATTGGGTGGTCGCATCTCACTGCCCTGAATACGTCCTCGTTTGCTGGCTAAATCTCCAGTAATTGTGCCCATCTGTTCCTCTGGCGTTGTGATTTCGGCTTTGACGATGGGTTCAAGTACCAGTGGTTTGGCTTTGTTGATGGCATCTAAAAAGGCTTTTTTGCCTGCGGAGACAAAGGCGATTTCTTTAGAATCGACAGCATGATGTTTGCCGTCGTAAATGGTCACTTTGATATCTTGCAGGGGATAACCTACAATAGCGCCTGATTCTAAAACCTGTTGGATACCTTTTTGGACGGCTGGAATATAGACAGATGGAATAACGCCGCCCGCGATGGCATTAACAAATTCAAATCCGCCTCCGCGTTTAAGTGGCTCAACGCGCAGAAAGACTTCGCCAAATTGACCTGCGCCGCCTGTTTGCTTTTTATGGCGGTGATGGCCTTCGGCATTGATGCTGATGGTTTCTCGATAGGGAATTTTAGGCTGGCTTGTTTCCACTTCGACATTGTAATGCTTTTGCATTTTTTCCAATGTGATCCGTAGGTGAAGTTCACCAAGCCCGCGTAATACAGTCTGATTTAGTACGGCATCGTGTTTAAGTTGTAAACAAGGGTCTTCGCCAGCGAGCCTTTGTAAAGTGGTACCGATTTTTTGTTCATCGCCTTGCCGCTTGGCAGAAATGGCTAGACCATACATGGGTGCTGGAAATTCTTGAGTTTCATGATGAATTTGGTCTTCGTCATGGGAGTCATGTAGCACGGTGTTGAAAGAAATGGTATCGACTTTGGCTAATGCACAAATATCACCTGGGAAAGCCTGCTCAACTTCTATTTGTTGTTTGCCTTGAAGTTTTAACAGATGACCTGCTTTAAAGGGTTTGCGAGCGTCGCCAATGTATAATTGACTGTCTTTGGTTATTGTGCCTTGATGGATACGAAATACGCCCAGTTTACCGATAAAGGGATCAGCCGTTACTTTGAAGACATGAGCGACGATATGTTTATCAGGATCGGGAGTAATAGTCAGTGAAGTGGCTTTATCGCCTTCTCCTTGAAAGAAAGAATGTGGATTGCCTTCTAACGGATTTGGCATTAATTCTGTGAAAATATTCAGCAATTCGGGAATGCCAGCACCTGTACGCGCTGAGACAAAACAAATTGGTACAAGATGACCTTCACGCAATGCCTTTTCAAACGGCTTATGGAGTTGTTCTGGTGTGAGTTCATCACCTTGTTCCAGATAAATTTCCATTAAATCTTCGTCAACTTCAACCACTTGATCAATGATTTCAGTATGTGCTTTTTCAACAGCACCTAAATCAGATTCGCCTGTGTTATTTAAAAAGCAATCGATCACTTTTGTCCCGTTTTCAGCAGGTAAGTTAATCGGTAGGCATTCATTGCCAAAAGCCGTTTTAATTTCTGCCAGTAGGCTGGATAAGTCAAGCTCTGGTATGTCGATTTTGTTGATAATGATCATTCGACACAATTTTTGTGTTGCGGCTTGTTCCAACATACGACGGGTAATCATTTCAATACCCGCGGATGCGTTAATCACGACGGCTACACTTTCCACAGCACAAAGCGCACTCAGGGAATGTCCCATAAAGTCGGGATATCCAGGGGTATCTAAAATATTAATATGTTTGTCGTTTTGCTCAAGATTCACGACTGCAACACTGAGTGAGTGTTGATGCTCTTTTTCCAGTGGCTCAAAATCACAGACAGTATTACCGTTTTCGACTTTGCCTGCGGTATTAATTGCGCCTGATTCTAGTAGTAATGCTTCTGTGAGTGTCGTTTTGCCCGTATCACTTTGACCAACTAGGGCAATATTGCGAATATTTTCCGTCATTGAATTTGGCCTTTTTTTTATGACAGTTGCTATAGTACAACGAATTGAAAATTTTCGAGGCGAAAAAGTTTTGATGCATTAAGGATTTTCACGCCGCAATATAACTTAATGCGAATTAAGAATGGAGTCCAACGCTTCAGCTTTGGGCGTTTTTTGGACGGGCTGACAAAGCTAAAGCGTTGTACTCCAGAACAACAAAGCTAAAGCGTTGTACTCCAGAACAACAAAGCTAAAGCGTTGTACTC
>JAGLHR010000439.1 GCA_023143415.1 Thiomargarita sp.
AATCTGAAGGTTTGGACTCCAAGACTTAACTTTTTCTCGTTCCCAAACAGAGTTTGGGAACGCCTTCCTCGACGCTCTGCGTCGAGTGCCTAAACGAGTTCAGAAATCCGATTTTTGAAAAAAATCGGATTTCTAATGCTGAAAATTCTGATTCAAACTATGTTAAGGATTTACTCACAATTTCATAGACATCTTTACAAAGCCCATCATGGTTTGCAAACCGTTCTAATTGGGACTTCATAAACCCTTGATTAGGTTGAGAAAATTTGCGCCAATGGGTCAAAGTACGAACTAAGCGAGCGGCTACCCACGGATTAATCGTATTTAATTCCAGTATGTAATTGCCGAGAAACGCATAGCCTGCACCATCTTCACGGTGAAAACCGATTGGATTTCCTTCACAAAAAGCACCAATCAGTGCATAAACCTTGTTGGGGTTTTTAACATTAAATGCGTCATGTTTGACTAAGGTTTGCACCCGATGCAATATCTCTTTATCGGGTATTCTCGCTTGTATTGCGAACCATTTATCAACAACTAAGGGATCATGTTGCCATTGTTGATAAAAATGATCAAGCTGAGGCATTGTTTGTTCTAATCCATTATTGACGAGAACTTGCAATGCAAAGAGTTGATCAGTCATATTATTGGCTGAACTGTATTGTTCAAGAGCCAGGTAGCGATAGCGTTCACCTAAATTCAGTAAATAGCTGAGGCAAATGTTCTTGAGTGAACGGGCTGCAATGTCTTCAGTTGTTAATCGATATTCAATTAACGCCTGGGCTAATTTTTTATAATTCGCCAGAAATTCATTTTCTAAAGCAGAAGCCAATTCCGTTTTCAGAAATTCCCTGATTTGATGAATGGGTTTTACCGCAATTGGTTGAATACATTCTGCTAAGTAATTTTCACTGGGTAATTCTAAGAGTTGCGCCAGGAGTGCTTTGTCTATTTCTTTCAATCCGAGCAATCGACGATAAGCCGTTGTCAGCACTTCTTCCATTTGCAGGGGTTTTTCCGCCTGAACAGTTTGCAGCAAACGCTTGATGATGTTAATGGCTAAACGTTGATTGGCTTCCCACCGACAAAATGGATCTGAATCATGCGCCATTAAAAAGCCTAATTCGTCATCGGCATAAGCGTAATCCAATTTAACGGGGGCTGAAAAACCTTGTAGTAAGGAAGGGATGGTTTTTTCAGGAATAGCGATAAATTCAAAACAGTCTTCTGGCTGTTTGAGCGTTAATACCCGACTTTTGCCAGCGGCTTTCTCTTCGCCCACTAATTGTAAATCCAATGCCTCACCATTTGGATCAATCAGCCCTAGTTTGAGTGGTATAAGGAAAGGCGGTTTGTTTTCCTGTTCTGGGGTTGGTGGGCAGGATTGCTTGACAAAGAGTTTTAAACGGCGGCGTTCTGAATCATATTCACTATGCACCCGTAACTCAGGTGTACCTGCTTGACTGTACCAATGCTTAAATTGGTTAAGATCATAGCCGCTGGCATCGCTCATCGCCGCGACAAAATCATCACAAGTGACTGCTTGCCCGTCATGCCGTTGGAAATACAAATCCATGCCCTTTCGGAAATTGTCACGCCCTAATAGGGTATGTATCATTCTAATGACTTCCGCGCCTTTTTCATACACAGTCGCTGTGTAAAAGTTATTCATTTCTATATAAGAATCGGGGCGTATCGGATGAGCGATAGGTCCTGAATCTTCTGAAAACTGGCGGGTACGCAATTTTTTGACATTGTTAATGCGAATGACAGCCCGTGATCCGACATCAGAAGAAAATTCTTGATCACGAAATACTGTAAGCCCTTCTTTAAGGCTAAGTTGAAACCAATCGCGACAAGTGACGCGATTTCCTGTCCAGTTGTGGAAATATTCGTGAGCGATCACCCTTTCGATGTTGTCAAAATCGCTATCTGTCGCTGTCTCAGGTTTAGCCAATACGCATTTTGAATTGAATACGTTAAGCCCTTTATTTTCCATGGCACCCATATTAAAATCATCGACTGCCACAATCATATAGATATCGAGATCGTATTCCAAACCAAAGACTTTTTCATCCCAAGCCATTGCTTTTTTCAGGGAACGCATGGCGTGATCACATTTGTCTTGGTTTTGGTGTTCGGCATAGATTTCTAATGCCACTTTTCGCCCTGAGCGAGTTGTATAACTGTCTTCTAGCTTGGCTAAATCGCCAGCAACCAGCGCGAACAGATAACCAGGTTTTTTAAAGGGATCATGCCATGTTATCCAGTGACGATCATCCGCTAATTCGCCATGTTCTTGAGGATTGCCATTGGACAACAACATGGGGTAGCGTTTTTTATCCGCAAGAATCGTCGTCGTAAAAACGCTCATGACATCAGGGCGATCCAGAAAATAGGTGATACGGCGAAAACCATGTGGCTCACATTGGGTGCAATAAGTCCCATTGGTGAGGTATAAGCCCATAAAGACCGTATTTTTTTTAGGGTTAATACGGGTTTTAATTTGCAAGTTAAAACGTTCAGGCACTTTATAAATCGTGAGCTGCTCTTCATCAACCCGATATTCATCGGGATTCAGTTCACAGTCATCCAATCTTAATGATAATAACTCAAGTTGCTCACCATCAAGCACCAAAGGTTTCGCTTGCTCACCCTTGGATAAATTTCGAGAGAGGGATAATTCTGAAGAAACTAAAGTCGCTTCTTCTTCCAATTCAAAATGTAATTTGGCAGTGTCTATCCAATAATCAGGTTGTTGGTAGTCTTTGCGAAATTTTTTCACTGGCTGATCCGCCATATTTTTTAAATCTCCATTTTCAAAGGATTATAATTAGAGTTGTTTCTATAACAAGTATTTTATATACTATAGGATTTACGCATGGAGTACAACGGATTTTAGAAACAAACGGATTAATTCAAATCAATTCGTAACGACTCAGGGCAACCATAAAGGATTGCCCCTACAACAATATTCTTATAGGCAACCATAAAGGATTGCCCCTACGACAAGATTCTTAATAGGGCAACCATAAAGGATTGCCCCTACGACAAGATTCTGATGTAGGGGCAATCCCTTGTGGTTGCCCTGAGTACAATAATAGTTGATATTCTCGGTAAAGCTAAATGCAAGTTGATTTTTATATTTTACACACAATAAATAGACAAGAAAAAGAGCGTTTTGCCTGTCAATTAACGAATAAGATTTGGCATCAGGGCTATCGTATTTATATTCATACGGAACCTAGTATTTTACAGCGACTTGACATGATGCTGTGGACATTTAAAGAAGAAAGTTTTTTGGCACATGATATTTACCCAGACGTATCGTCTTCAGCACCAATACGAATAGGCTGCACTGAACAAGTCTGTGAAGAGATGGACGTATTAATTAATCTGACTGAACCGCCGCCTCCGTTTTTTGAATCTTATGAGCGAATTGCTGAGATTGTTGATGATACGCCTTCGGCGCGTGAAGCAGGTAGAGCACGTTATCGCTTTTATAAAGAAAAAGGTTATGTCTTGAAAACACACGATATTAACCGTTAACAAAGTAGGTACAGATGAAACCAGCGAAAAAAGTGGAATTACCTGTTTTAAAAGATATTGTTGTGCCTGGAAAAGAAGTGCCTGAAAAAGGTGAATTTCCACCCGTGCTTGATAATTTTCAAGTCAAAGCACTTGAACAACAAATAGAAAAAATTGTCCGCAAAAAATTGGAAACTGTGTTAAATAGAGCCACAAAAGAAACCGTCACGGAAATTAAAAAGCATATTGATAAAGTGCTGCCTACCTTAATCAAGGAGGCTAATCAAGCCATTGAAAAAGGCTAATAAAGGATTCTATAGAGATTCAGAAAAAGAGTTGGAATCAAACCTCAGAGGTTTTGAAAACCTCTGAGGTTTTTATTCGCATAGTTGTATTCTTAAACAGTTGTCAAATTTTTTTAATGAGGTATAATATTAATTAATAACAATATTTGGTAGAATGCAAACGATATGATACGACAAAAGCATGACCAATTTTATAAACAATACCTTGGCGACTTGCTTGAACCCGATGGGCAAGTCCATCTGAATTATGAAATCCAGGCGTATCCCGTTATGCAGACGTTTATTTTAAGCCAACAACGGTTCACCAAAATCTTGGGTTGCTAACTCAAATGACGACAAAGGCTTGTCTATTAGAACCCTTTATAAAACAACCGAGTAAGGTAGAAATTCGTCAATGTCTGCTCAAACTTTTCGCGTTACATGGCGAGTTAATCCGTCAAGCTAATAAGAGCACGCCCAAAAAATCGTTGCCAGAAAATACACTGCCTAGATTATGGATTATAACGACTTCGGCTTCGGAGAATTTATTGAATTTCTTTGAAGCCAAACTTAATTTGTCTCTGTGGGGCGAAGGCGTTTATTTTTTGAATCAAGGGCTTAGAACTGCAATCGTGGTTGCGGATCAATTAGCAACAACCCCTGAAACACTCTGGCTAAGGATTTTAGGAAAGGGGAATACCCAACAACAAGCCATTGATGAAGTGATGGGCTTTCCCAAAGGAAACGCTTTACGCAGTAATGTATTGGAATTACTGTCGATTTGGCACATTAACCTCAAAACCCAAAACCGATTGACAACAGATTTGGCAAAATAGACAAGGTTCTCTCGTCGGTGATTGAGTCATTAGTCCAATTACCACCAGAAGAATCTGCACGCTTGTTGCCACGATTATCTCGTGAGGAATTGTTGGAGAAATTTTGTAAGAAGTCTTAAATACTCGTAACTACTCAGGGCAACCATAAAGGATTGCCCCTACAACAATATTCTTATGAAGACG
>JAGLHR010000044.1 GCA_023143415.1 Thiomargarita sp.
CTAAAACCTCGAAAACGTCTTTTTGTTTGCCCACCTTCCTCATTAAAAAAGTGGTGGGCTACATACTTGATTCAAACAATGGTGAACAAACAAAAATACGTTGTTCACCATTTAATATCATAAGCAGTATTGCGTCCACCCCCAGTTCTTTTAAGCAAACAACCCTTACTTAACAGATCAGTCAGTTCACGACTGGCGGTTGCCTTACTCACTTTATTCAATGCCACATATTTCCGTGTGTTCATTCCCCCCTCAAAACCGCTCGGACCCGCATCCAAGAGGCGGTTTAATACTTTGCGCTGTCGCGCATTCAATTCCGTTTGAAAATGCTGTTGCCAAAAACGGGCTTTTTGCACCACAGATTGAATTAATTGTTCCGATTCAAGCATACCCGTTGCCAAACAACGCAAAAACCAATCTAACCAAGCAGTAATATTCAGTGTTCCCCTTTGCGTGTCTTCCAAAATCTGATAATAATCTTGGCGTTGCCGCTGTATTTGCATCGACATAGAATATAAACGCAGTGATTGCTGATCAGATTGTTTCAATGCCATATCGGTAATCGCCCTCGCTATACGTCCATTACCATCTTCAAACGGGTGTAAAGTAACAAACCACAAATGAGTAATACCCGCACGAATGAATCCATTCGAGGCGAAGAGTTTTTCTTCAAAAAACTTTCGCCTTGAATGCGGTTCAGATAATGGTTGGTTGAACCAGAGAAGAAATTCGTCCAACGCTTTTGCTAATCCTTGCCGAGGGGGAGCTTCAAAATGGATTTTTTCTTTACCAATCGCACCAGATACCACACGCATCGTTTCATCACCGCGCAATTGCCCCACACGAATTTGATGTAAATTAGAATAGCCCATTGGAAATAAAGCAGCGTGCCAAGCAAATAAGCGTTCTCGCGTCAAAGGCTGTGCATCATTTTGTATTGCATCATAACTAATATCAAGTATGCCTTCATGGATCATACAGGGTTCTGTCATCGAACCTTCAATACCTAGTCGTCGTGCCACAGAAGAACGTACCGAAGCGGCTTGTAATATTTCTCCCTCAATTGCCGAAGTCTTAATCACATCCTGAACCAATATTTCAGCTAAAGCCTCCTGCCGCTGACTTTGTGAAAACGGTTCAGCAATGCCAGATAAACGACCCTGCCAATAACTCGCTTTCATCAATTGAGAAATCAACTGGGATTCATCCATAAAAAAATGAGGCCATTCAGCTTGTTGCCATATCCATCGTTTCATGAGGCGAATAATCCCCTTAATCGAATCAAAATATGAGGTGATTATAGCAGATTATTTTTGAACGGTTATTCAAGTATAGATGTTTAGAAAAATAGTTGAAATCAAACATCAGAGGTTTTGAAAACCTCTGATGTTTTGTAACAGGCAACCACAAGGGATTGCCCCTACATCAGAAGATTTTCGTCAGCCATGTAGGGTGGGCAAAGTCCTTTTCTTGCCCACCTTCCTCATTAAATAAAAAAGTGGTGGGCAACCACGTTGCCCACCCTACATACTCATTCGTCAGGAAAAAAGCGATGTTATGGCAAGATATTAGAGAAAAACATCCCAAAAAATGGCTGGTGATAGAAGCAAAAAAATTCCACCAAGCAGATGATAAATTCGTCATAGAAGATTTAGAAGTGCTTGATATTTTTGACAAGTCTTTTGATGCTTACGATGAATACCGAAAATTACATAGAAAAAACCCTAGCAAGGAGTTTTTATTTGCGAACACTGAAATGCCCCTCTTGGAAATTCCGACAACCCAATGGATGGGAGTCAGAACTTGATAAATTTTGAACTGCGAAAAAAATTACCTTTTATAAGCATAACTGCTGTGCATAGTGGCATTGAGTTCAAAATTGACAATGTATTGATTGATACGGGATCAGCCGCAACCATCTTTGCATTAGATTACGTTCGCGAATTTGGGATAGACTCAGAATCAGAGGATAAGATTCGAAAAATTGTTGGTGTGGGAGGAAATGAGTATGTTATTGAAAAGAGAATTGATGCCCTAATTATTGACGGTGTTTCGATTGAAGACAGCATAATACAAGTTGGTGATATGGATTATGGTTTTGGGATTAACGGAATTATTGGCGGTGATTTATTAATGAGGACAAAAATGATCATAGACTACGAAAGACGTGTGATATTACTTAAGCACGTCGGTTGGACTGAGCTTGCGAAACAGCGCAGTTGGCGGTATTAGGCTCAAAAGTCAAGCAAAAAACCAAACCCATCTGTATTCATCAAAAAAATTATTTGAAATAAATAATTTTTTTATCTATTATAATCAATCAGTTAGTTAAATTTTTTAAGCAGAAACGTGAAAGGTGTTGTTCAATTTGCATATATTTTGCTATTATGAAAATATCATAATTTAAATTACTCCTACCTCAATTTGAATTATGACGGGTGGCTTGGATATTGGTCATATCCAAGCATTGCCCTCTTACTACCTACCTGACTATTTTAATTATTCCCTTTCTAAACAACGCGGCGCATCATAAATATCGCAAAACCTAAAAATGCGAAGGGTGGCAATAAAGCACTTAATGCAGGATGAATCCCATAGACTAAACCAATATTGCCTGTCGCTTGATTAAGCATGTGAAAACCAACGCCAAGTAATGCACCCACTAAAATACGTTGTCCTACTGATACTGTGCGTAATGAACCAAAAACAAAGGGAATGGCTAATAAAGTCATTGTGATGCTGACTAAGGGATAACTTAGGCGTGTCCAAAATGCCAGTTCATATTGTGTGGTGCGATGTCCATTTTGCTTTAAATAGTCAATATATTTGTATAGCCCCAAACTGGATAATTGCTGTGGACGAATGACGACAATTTTGACTAATTCGGGTTTTAAAATGGCTTCCCAAGTTGTCGTTTCTAAATATTGACGTGTCACGCGATTGACATCAATGTTGTTTTTTTCAACATCTTTTAGTAACCATTGCCCATTCTGATAATAAGCCTTTCTTGCATAAGTCAATCCGCGTAAATGTTGGTTCTCATCAAATTGATATAAGGAAATGATACCAAATCCGCCATCAGGATAAATCGTGCGAATGTTGATAAAGTCATTGCCATCATGTGCCCAAAAACCGTAGCGACTGCTAAAAACCATTTGCTGATGTTCATGATCAGATTGCGCTGTTGATCGCATATTATGTGCATATTGTCCACTTGATGGAGCCAAAGTTTCACCAATCAACATGGCGATGATAGTTAATCCTAAACCAATTTTCAGCCCTGAAAGGGCAATACGCAGGATAGATATTCCCGCTGCCCGCATGACTGTTAATTCATTGTGATTAGCTAATGTCCCTAATCCCAATAAACTTCCTAACAAAGCTGCTGTCGGAAATAAGTCATAAATATATCGCGGGATTTCTAAAGAGACATATTGAATGGCTTCCCATAATCCATAGCGTTGTTTTCCTATATCATCGACTTCGTCAATGAAGGAAAAAAAAGTAAATAAGCCGACTAGCACTAATAATACTATCAATATGCCAGCCAGCACGGTTATTCCAATATATTTATCGATCTTTTTCATTTTAAAGGTTTAAGAAATCCTTTGAAAAAATCGGATTTCTAAGCTCAAGTAAATTTTTAGAAACCAAGTTTCTTGAAGAAACAATTTATGGGCGATAATTCGGTTTAAGAAATCCTTTCAAAAAATCGGATTTCTAAGCTCAAGTAAATTTTTAGAAACCAAGTTTCTTTTCAATTGATAGTTCAGGTGAAAATTCATTTAACTCTTTGATTATTAAAGATAAATTATTTTTTATTTTCAAAAAATATTCTTATTTTTAACCTTTTCCTCTTTACAAAACTAAAAATAGGTTTATAATGGAGAGCATCAATTGCCAATTGCTCCCTTCGTCTAGTGGCCTAGGACGCCGCCCTCTCACGGCGTAAACAGGGGTTCGAGTCCCCTAGGGAGCGCACCATTTTTCATTTTTCTTTATCAATTTCTCCCCTGTTATGAATTATTGTAGTCATTGTGGTTCAGCACAAATAGTGTTAAAAATACCAGAAGGAGATCAGTTAGCCCGCCTTGTTTGTGAAAATTGTCACACCATCCATTATCAAAATCCTAAAATCATTGCAGGTTGTTTGCCTGTATGGAAAGACAAAATTCTCCTCTGTAAACGCGCCATTGAGCCGCGTTATGGTTTATGGACATTGCCAGCAGGATTTATGGAAAATAATGAAACGGTTGAACAGGCGGCGACTCGCGAAACTTATGAGGAGGCTTTAGCTAAGGTTGATAAACTCCACTTATATGTGATGCTCAGTCTCCCCCATATTAGTCAAATATATATAATGTTTCGTGCCAGACTGCGTAATTTAGATTATGCGCCGGGTAGTGAAAGTTTAGATGTACAACTTTTTAGTGAAGATGAAATTCCTTGGAAAGAATTGGCATTTCATGTGATACATCAGACATTAACGCATTATTTTCAAGATCGCGTTGCCGATCAATTTCCTGTGCGTGTTGGCGATATTATTGTGCCTAAGGAAGTTCACAAGAAATAACCCCAAATTGGCTCTGAAATCCCTTTCGCTTTGGACTCCAAAAAAAAATCACTTTGAGGCTAAAGTTTTTTTCAAAAAACGGTCGCCTTAACTATAGTTTTTCAGATAAATCTTTTGGCCTAAAGACCTGTCAGGTTTCTAAAACCTGACAGGTCTGCTCTTAATTCGCATGTCAAATCAATCAAGATATTCCCAACTTATTTTCTAAGTAGTGAATATTGATACCACCTGCTTGGAAAGTAGAATCTGTGAGCAATGTTTTGTGGAGGGGAATATTGGTTTTAATACCATCAACAATGATTTCATCTAAAGCCATTCTCATTCGGGCCATTGCTGATTCACGAGTGTCACTATGGACAATAAGTTTGCCAATCATAGAATCATAATAGGGTGGCACACGATATCCACTATAAATATGCGTATCAACGCGCACGCCTGGACCACCAGGGGCATGAAAGCGGGAGATGAGACCAGGGGATGGTTGAAAATTGTCAGGGTCTTCGGCATTGAGACGACATTCTATCGCATGTCCTTGAAAACGAATATCTTTTTGCTTATACCTCAAAGGTTCACCTGCCGCAATACGCAGTTGTTCGCGTACAATATCAATTGATGTAATACATTCTGTCACGGGATGTTCAACTTGTAAACGGGTATTCATTTCAATAAAGTAAAATTCCCCGTTTTCATATAGAAATTCAAAGGTGCCAGCCCCCCGATAGCCAATATCTCTACAGGCTTTAGCACATCGTTCGCCAATTTTATTGCGTAAGGTTTTACTTAAACCAGGAGCAGGAGCCTCTTCTATCATCTTTTGATGACGACGCTGCATAGAACAATCACGTTCACCAAGATGAATGGCATTGCCATCATTATCTGCAAGCATTTGAAATTCGATGTGACGTGGATTTTCAAGGTATTTTTCCATATACACTTGATCATTAGCAAAAGCGGCAGCGGCTTCACTTTTTGTTAAAGCAATGGCGTTATGTAATGCCGCTTCGCTACGCACGACACGCATTCCACGTCCACCTCCTCCCCCCGATGCTTTAATAATTACTGGATAGCCAATCTCTTGTGCCAATTTGATATTTTTTTCGATATTATCCTCAAGGACACCATCGGAGCCAGGTACACAGGGAACTCCTGCTTTTTTCATCGTCGCAATGGCAGAGACTTTATCTCCCATTAAACGAATCGTATCTGGAGTGGGTCCGATAAAAGTAAAGCCACTTTTTTCAACTTGTTCAGCAAAATCAGCATTTTCTGCTAAAAAACCATAGCCTGGATGAATCGCAACGGCATCTGTGACTTCAGCAGCACTTATGACGGCGGGAATATTCAGATAACTTTCGGTGGAAGGAGGGGGACCAATACAAACGGATTCATCTGCCAGCCGTACATGCTTGATTTCTCTATCTGCGGAAGAATGCACCGCCACCGTTTTAATACCCATTTCTCGACAAGCCCTTAATATGCGTAGGGCAATTTCACCTCTGTTAGCGATAACGATTTTAGACAGCATGTACTTAACCTCTATTCAATAACAAATAATGGTTCACCATATTCGACAGGTGCGCCATTTTCGACTAAAATCTTAGTGATAATACCCGCTTTATCAGCCGTGATTTGGTTAAGAATTTTCATGGCTTCAATAACGCATAGGATATCCCCTTCACTAACCATTTCTCCTTCTTCAACAAAGGGTTTGCTGGTAGGAGAAGAAGCCCTGTAAAACGTGCCAACCATAGGTGATTTTATAATATGCCCTTTTGTTTCTTTATGAGTTGGCTCAGGCGATGGTATGGGGGATGTGACTTGTGGTGACGTTTGTAATGGTGTAGTCGGCACCTGTGGAGTGACTTGTGTCACGACTTGTGTAGAATTTTGGAAACGACTCAGACGCACAGAATCTTCACCTTCGTGAATTTCTATTTCTGTTACCCCAGAGGTTTCAATGAGTTCTATGAGTTTTCTTATTTTGCGAATGTCCATGAATCTACCTTGATTTCGATAGAATAGAAAATGCAGCTTGCAAAGCTAAGGAATAGCCCTCTGCTCCAAGCCCGCTTATGACACCAATCGCAATATCCGAAAAATAAGAATGGTGTCGAAAATGTTCACGCGCATATACATTGGATAAATGTATTTCAATGAACGGAATATTAACAGCTAATAAAGCATCGCGTAAAGCTATACTGCTATGTGTAAAAGCCGCCGGATTTATCAAAATAAAATCAACGCGAGGTTCCGCATGGATTTTTTCGAGTAATTCGTGTTCTGCATTACTTTGAAATGTGCTGAGATGATGACCGGCTGCAGTTGCCATCTCAACAAGTTCTTGATCAATTTTTGCTAAGGTGGTCTTACCATAATGTGTCGGTTCACGTTCGCCCAATAAATTAAGATTAGGACCATGTAGCACGAGTATATGGGACATTTTATTTAATCTGTGTTCGTTTTAAGAAGTGACGCAAAATTAATACATCATGCCACAATTTGACTTAAAATGATGCTTTTTTACGTTATTTTTTAATTTGTAACAATTATATTGCAAGAAATCAGTTATCAGTTAGGTTGTTTTGAAAATGAGTTTCTGAAACATTAAAAAAAAATCACAATTAGCAATTCATAATTGACAATTAAAACTATAAGCTGTCAATATTTCGTATTTTTGAGGTAATTACAACGTGCATGAAATACACTATGTTGAATCAGAGCTGGTCTAGTTCAGGTCGTTGAATCAGACCTGACAGGTTTCAAAAACCTGTCAGGTCTAGTCGGTCGATATGATTTCATTTTCGAGTCGAGGCTAACGTTTTTTCTTTAAAAAAACGTTAGCCTCGACTTTAGTTTTTTGAAAAAAAACTAAAACCTCGAAACGTTCCTTAGCTGGTTTTCGCCTTGCCATTTCAAGGCTGAGTAGTGACTTTTTGAGAAGAAGGTTTCTCAAACATCGAACTCTATTACAAGATGTCGTGTAACTACTCAGTCTTGAAATCAATTTCAAGGCTAATCGCTGAGTAGTTACGATAACCTTCATTTTGAGTCTTTTAACCGATTCCAAAATGGGTTGCGGGCTTGGTTTTTTAGCTATCAATTCACCTTTCGCATTTTTACTGCCGGTCGTGATGATAACTGGTGACACATTTTTACATTCCGTTTTTTGAGTGTCGGAATGGTTTTTGTACATTTTTTCCTCGGCGACATCAATTAAACCTTGCCCGTTAAAATGGGAATAACCAAGGTAAATATTTTGAAAGAAGTCTTTTATTTTAATATACCGGTTTACAAACAACCCTTGGTTGATGGCATTGTAAGTATTGAAGCATAAGTTTTAATACTTTTTGGAGTCATATCCGATAATTTCTGCTTCAGTACATAAATTTATCGCCTATTGATTCCGTTTTTCGGGTACGACTTTTTCAGGAATCAAATTGGATTGGTCAAAATCTGGGTGAAAAACTTGCTCATAATTGAGAAGTTCTGGTTTTTTACGCGCATATTTTAGAAAGTATAAAGAAGCTAATGCAATGACAAGCAATACTCTACCCATCACAGGGCTGGAATTTTTCCAAGTCAGCCCTATAATAATAAGGGTTAGCATGGTGGCTATAATCAAAGAGAATAACCAACCTACTATATTGAAGGGTTTTATAAATGGGAGGGATGTTTTTGCTATCCATAATAAACCGAATATCACATAAATGCCTAAAAACATCATGAAAAAGCCGAAAAAACGTTTATTAAATTGACTAAAGAATAAGGATATTCTTTCATTGATAAACATTCTATTTGCAGTCACCACGCCGTATTCAAAAAGTTCAATCTGATTTCCCGTTTGAGTCTGATAGGGAACCAAGTTTGAATTAACCTGTTTGGCAATGATACTGATCGTTTCATGCAGAATAAATTCAAATTTGATTCTTAAATCCCCAATTTTAGGGGAGGCGGGATTTTTACCCACATAGAAATTTCCTTCATTTAAATGTGATTCTTTCCCTTGTAGTAATTTTTGGAGATTATCCTGTGCTTTAATAAATGACAATTCTGTTATTGATAACTTCTGATAACGAGTCATCTTATTGATTATATTGGGGGATAAGATGAAATGACCGATTTTCACGTTTTCAGTATTAAAATCCTTGCTATTCAAATACATAGCAGGATTATGATGTTTTTCAAATTTAAACGCTTTGGAGTCAATGAAACGATTTGACCATATTTTTTCATAAATGTATTCAATATGGCTAGTTTCATTTTTAGACTGTTTTTCTTGCCACTGGTACATTTCAACTATACGCCGTAATTTGATTGCATCAACATCAATTTTAAACTGTGGATCGATGAGCGTTTCATCAGTCGTCATTTCAGCAGTGAGATGAATAAGACTATTTTCATGAGTTAGATCAACTTGATCAGGTTCAATTGAGGTAACGAGCCTTTTACCCTCTGCTAATGTCTTAGCGTGGAGTAGGACATTTTGCTCGTTTTTCATCAAAGTTATAATGGCGTAATATATAAAAAACAAGGCTAAAAGTAGTCCAAAGAAAGTCAAATAAACAGCGACGGCTCTATTTTCCCGTATTTTTTGTGCAAGATGAGACATGTTTAATTTTTAGTTATATTTTTAGTAACTACGTTTTAAAGCGTTGGCACTCCAAAATACGCCAAAGCTAAAGCGTTGGCACTCCAAAATACGCCAAAGCTAAAGCGTTGGCACTCCAAAATACGCCAAAGCTAAAGCGTTGGCACTCCAATCAAGTAGTTACGATTTTTATTGACAGTCAATATGTGAATTAGGGCGTATCAGTTTGTTATAAATTTTAAATCCTGTTCAAAAATATTGGTGAAGGAATTAATACTATACTATAATATTAGAAATCGTTTCGAGCTTTAAATTTCTTGTTAAATTGATAAAAATTGTATTTGATAATGTATAATAACTATTTGTTAAAAGTGATATCTTGTTGGTTTCTCATTTTAAGCCTTCCTTGCGCTGCGATAGAATTACCCGATATGGGTACTTCGGCTAACACAGTATTGTCACAGGCGGATGAGCAAAAATTGGGGACAAATTTTATTCGTCAATTGCGAAAACATGTGGATGTGATAGACGATGTTCAAATTAATAATTATATTAATACGCTGGGGCATCGCCTTTCCTCGTATAGCAATACTCCTGAACAACCTTTTCTGTTTTTTGTGATCAAAGATTCTTCTATTAATGCCTTTGCGGTTCCAGGAGGTTTTATAGGCGTACATAGTGGATTAATTTTGAAAACAAGTAGCGAAAGTGAATTGGCATCGGTACTCGCCCATGAAATTGCTCATGTCACTCAACGCCATATTGCCCGCACAATTGAAGCCTCTCAACGTTTATCTTTTCCAGCGTTAGCGGCTTTAATTGTGGCTGCTATACTAGCAGGTGCTGCGGGTGTGCCACAGGCTGGTGAGGCTGCGCTTGCTGTCGTGATGGCTGGCAATGTGCAAATGCAAATTAATTTTACACGCTTGCATGAAAAAGAGGCTGATCGGGTGGGTATGCAAACCCTTGCTAAAGCGGGTTTTGAACCCCGTGATATGCCTCGTTTTTTTGAGAATTTACAAGCGTCTATGCGCTATTATGAAGATGGGATTCCAGAATTTTTACGCACGCATCCTGTGACAACTGATCGTATTGCTGAGGCATATAGTCGCGCCAAAAAATATCCTCGCCCGTCAGTGAGTGATACGCCCCTTTATCATTTGATGAAGGCGCAATTATTGTTAAAAACAACTGATAATAAATATAAGTTGTTGAAAACATTGAGTAAAATGCTTGAATCTGGCAATTATCGTGATGAACGGGCTATTCATTATGCGATTGCAAATACCTCATTAGCGACAATGCAAAGTGAGGGGGTGCAAACACAAATTGATTGGTTATTCAAAAACGATAGCGATAGAGTAATATATCGTTTGTTAAAAACGCGGTTAGCTTTGTTACAAAAGAATGATGCAAAAGCGATGCAGTTGTATGAGCAAGCCTTGCAAGTCTATCCATCTGATAAAATGTTAAGTTTGGACTATGCGGAACAGTTATTGCAAAACAATAATGGTGAAAAAGCGAAAGCGGTGTTATTGAAGAGTTCTTCTGCGTATAATCCCGATTATTACCATTTATTAGCGAGGGCTTATCAATTAACAGGGGCTTTAGCGAGAGCACATTTAGCAATGGCAGAAAATTATTATCTGATAGGGCAAACAAGGCAGGCTGTAGAACAACTTAAATTGGCGCGTAAAAATGTTAAAAAAGATTTTTATTTGGCGTCGCGCATAGATGCCCGTTATAAAGAATTACAAATTGAGTTGCTTGAAGAAGACGGCTCACAGGAACGGGATAGCGAGAAATAGGAAATCAAGAAGATTGAAAGTAGGAAAATATTGATGTTTTGGAGTCCAACGCTTTGGCGTTTTTGGAGTCCAACGCTTCAGCTTTCCCCCTCGTTCCCAAGCTCCAGCTTGGGAACGCCTGTTGCGACGCTCCGCGTCGCGGGACGCAGAGCGTCCATGAATGCGTTCCCAAGCTCCAGCTTGGGAACGAGTGATGAGTGATGTTGAGTAGTTACAAAGAAAGGAGAACATCGTTAATGAATGTACCACGTAGAGCCTTTTTAAAAGGTGTCATTGCCACCGGCGGTGCAATGGTATTAGGTAGCACTTTGCTACCACAATCTGTCATGGCTGATTGGCCGAAAGATGCTTTTGGAGCAGAAAGCATTGATGAAACTTTAAAGATTCTGTTTGAAAAAAGTGGAAACGTAAAAAACGTTACTACGAGCAAAGAGATTACCATTGAAGCTCCAAATATTGCCGAAAATGGTGCAGTCGTTCCTGTTGAAGTGACGGCTAACTTTGATAGGGTAGAGTCTATTGTGATTATCGGGGACAAAAATCCAAAGGCTTTAGTGGCTCAGTTTAATTTCCCTAATCCTGATAATGCGGTAGGTTGGGTAAAAACGCGCATTAAATTGGGCCAAACTTCTAATATTGTTGCTGTGGTGAAAGCTAATGGCAAATTGTACATGGCAAAACGCGAAGTCAAAGTGACTATCGGCGGCTGTGGCGGTTAACCGAATGGAGGGCAACAAATGTCAAAATATAGAACACGTATTAAAGCTGAACTGAAAAGCGGTATTACTGAAGTAAAAGCGTTGGTGAAACATCCGATGGAAATTGGGGGTAGCACGGATGTAGAAACCGGTATGGAAATACTCCCTCATTTTATTACAGAGGTGGAATGTATACATCAGGGCAAAGTAGTCATGTCTGCCCTTTGGAGCAGTGCGGTTTCTAAAAACCCTTTCTGCGCTTTTAAATTCAAAGGTGGGGCGAAGGGCGATCAGATAGAGTTCACTTGGAAAGATAACCAGGGTAATAAAGGTTCTAGTTTAACCAAAATTAAATAAACACCAATTAGAAACCCAGTTTTTTGAAAAAACTGGGTTTCTTGCATCACTAAAAAGTTTATAACCGCGTATAATCAACCTTATTCATAAACCTCGTCTGTTTCCAATACCGGTGAGGTTTTTTTTAGGATCAAAATATGAAAAAAACGGTATTTCTAACCATTAGCATATTAATATCATTGAACGGTTGTTCTGGTGGATTATTGCCTTCTGTTAAAAAAACAACTAAATCACCTTGGCAACATTTTGAAGAAGCGAAAAAGTCTTTTGATTTGATCGTTCCACATAAAACAACGAGCAAAGATTTAAAACGACTCGGCTTCGATCCGTTTGAAACGCCAAATGTCAAATTGATTACTTATCTGGAATTGCTTGAGAGATTTATGCCTAACCAATCTATCCGAATGGAAGACCTTGATTCAGGAGTGCAAGCGTGTTTAAAAATAAGAGAACTTTGTCAAGGCTATGAAATTTTACCCCAAATCTTAGATAGTAAACGCTATGGCAATGTTTTTCTTGATTTGTTTAATTTTAGACGAAAACAAATGAAAACCGGTTGGAAATTTAATGCCCTCATTGTCTTAAAAGATAATTTGGTGGTTCACAAAATTTGGGGCGGCGAACCAAATATTGCTGAATTTGAAGTGAAAAAGAATCCGCTTGGTCCACTTCAAGATATTAATAAAGCCTTACCACCAATTAAAATCATCTGAAATGGTAGGCAATCACTTTTTTGAGGTTTAAGTTTTTTGGTAACGACTCAGGGCAATCACAAGAACCTATTCTATTATTCAAAAATGCAGAATAATGAATAAAAATAGTTGGTTTTTTGACAAAAAATGAGGTTTAAGAAATCCGATTTTTCCAAAAATCGGATTTCTAAGCTCAAAGTTGTACTCTGTTATTGTATAAGCAGTTTCTGCAAATCTTCTTGCGCGTCGCCTGTCAAATGCAAGTTAAAGGTTTCAACGAGGAAGTTTAAAATATCTTCATTGAAAAATTGTGGCGGTTTTGGACCGATATAAATATCCTTAATGCCCAAACTAAACAACGCCAGCAAAATTATAACCGCTTTCTGCTCCATCCAACTCAAGACAATGGCAATAGGCAGGTCGTTAACAGGGGTATTCAATGCTTCGCTGACGGCCATCGCAATATGAATCGCTCCGTTGCTATCATTGCATTGCCCCAAATCTAAGTAACGAGGTATGTCAGTACCTGGCACATTCCCGAAATCAATATCATTAAAGCGGAATTTACCACAACTGGATGTGATAATCACATGTTCTGGAGAAAGATTTTCAGCCATTTCTCGGTAATAATTGCCCGGTTTGCCTGGCGCGTCACAACCTGCAATGACAAAAAACTGCTTAATCTTCTGATCCTGGATCGCTTCAAGAATTTGAGGGGCGAGAGACAAAATAGTCTTGTAGTGATGACCTGTCATCAATGTCTGCTCGCTATCAAAGCCAGTAATATCTGGTAAACTGAGGGCTTTCTCAATGATGACAGTAAAGTCATCATTTTCGATTTTGCTGAGATTTTCAGCACCAACCATTTTATAAGTAAATAAACGGTCACCATAAGTATGCTTTTCTTTGAGCGGCTTAATACAATTGGTGTTGACAATGATTGCACCAGGCCATTTTTCAAACAACTTATGTTGATCATGCCACGCGCCCCCAATATTACCTTTGAGATGGGCATACTTTCTCAAATCAGGATAGCCATGTGCAGGGAGCATTTCAGAATGCGTGTAAATATTAATGCCCTTATCCGCAGTCGCTGCCAACAGTTTGTCAAGCATATCCAAATTATGTCCGCTCACCAAAATGCCTTTGCCTTCCGCTTTATTTTGAGACACTTGCACGGGCGTTGGAATACCAAAAGCCGCCGTATGTGCATCACTCAGCATATCCATGACTTTCACACCCGCTTGTCCAATCTTCATCAGTTGCGCGATATGTTCGTCAAAATTAAAGTTGACATTAGTCATGGTAAAATAAAGGGTTTCGGAGGTAACATCATCAATTTCCGAGGTATCCGCCCCCAATTCTTTCGCATGTTCACGGTAGGAAGCAAGCCCTTTTAAACCAAATACCATCAAGTCTTGCAATCTCGTAAGCGTCGCATTTTTACCACAGACACCTACTTCATCGTTTTTGAGACAGCCATCAACAACACTCATTTCACATTGATAGCAAAACGTTTGTTTATCATTTGTCATAATTTCAAGCCTCCAATTGATAAGATTAAAACGACTGAATTTTCCAAAGTGATTTCATTTTCGAGTCGAGGCTAACGTTTTTTCTTTAAAAAAACGTTAGCCTCGACTTTTGTTTTTTTCAAAAAACGAAAACCTCGAAATGTTCCTAATTAAACATTATCACATTCACCATTTTTCTTTGTACAGAACATTTTGACCAAGAAATTGAGCTTTTAATTTAAATAATTAGTACCTTCGCTAAAAACTTGAGTATTAAGCTAAGTTATTATGAAAAACGCTTAAAAATCAATCAGATTAAAAATAAGCTCAACTGGGCGTTGAAATACGATAAGTGATTGAAATTTAAATAATTTTCACATAAAAACAATTTTATTTGTGAAACAGTTGGCGAAGGTATTGTTAAATATATCTCAATAAATTAAAAATTAAGTAACTACTCAGCCTTGAAATCAATTTCACCCCATCCCTCGTTCCAATGCCATTAAGTTAAGGGCAGACACACAGGATTCGAGGTTTTAGTTTTTTGAAGAAAAACTAAAACCTCGAATGCCCCTACAAAAC
>JAGLHR010000440.1 GCA_023143415.1 Thiomargarita sp.
ATGAATAGCCGTTATACCAAGTCTTAATTTGAGTCAACAACTGTGCCTTCTTGACTCCTAACTCACAACAAAGCGTTTGAATATATTCATCAAAATGACTTTCCAATTCGGTTTGTGTGTAGCCTAGCAATGTGGCAAATTGTTTCGAGAAGGTAATATCCCGTATCTGATTTAAGTCAGAAAAAATTGATATACGAGAAAATTTAGACACGCCTGTTAAGAACACAAAACGCAGAAAAGCATCAGAAGATTTCAAAACACCAAAAAACTCTTTAAGAACTTCACGGTTTTTAGTCGCTCTTTCAATATCATCAATATAATCGACAATGGGTTTATCATATTCATCAATTAAAACAACCACTTTACCTTTTTTTTCAGATAATGCCTGAATGATGTTTTTAAAATAGGCTTTAAAACCGCGTTTCTCAACAGCCAATTGATAATCCGCATTGAAGCCATCTAATAAATCAATGAGCCCTTCCCGTAGCTCCGTCTCTGTGGTAAAGTCGATGGCAGAAAAATCAATGTGAATGATTGGATGTGCTTGCCATTCAATCTTATCATAAATATACAATCCCTGAAACAGGGCTTTATTGCCTGAAAAGATTTCAGATAAGGTCGAAACCAGCAAAGATTTTCCGAAACGGCGAGGGCGGGAAAGAAAAAAATACTCGCCCGATTCAATTAAGTTGGCAATGTGACGAGTTTTATCCACATACACACAATTCTCTTTGATAATTTTAGAAAAGGTTTGAATACCGAGAGGTAATTTTTTCATAATTATTAATGCAATTGATACTTAAAAACTTCTTAAAAATCAAATGTTTAAAAGTTGTTTAGGATTTTTGAAGGAGATGTCGCTTCCAGCAACGCTGGAGCGCAATATACATTTCTACGAGCTTGGGAATGAGAGTAGGAGTAAGGAGTGACGCAGAGCATCACGGAAGGCATTCCCAACGAGGATGTTGGGAACGAGAAAAACGAGAGTAAAAAAGGATTTGAGGATAAAGTTTTTTGAAAAAAAACTTTATCCTCAAAAGGAGTGACGCAGAGCGTCACGGAAGGCATTCCCAACGAGGACGTTGGGAACGAGAGTAACGAGAGTAATTAACGAGAGTAATTGATATTAATCTTTAAATGTATCATCAATATCGGCATCAGCCAAACTACGAGGCAATAAAGGAAGTAGTTTCAAAGCTAACATGGTTGCAAATGCTGAAATAGCAATACCACTAATGCCTAACATAATCTCCCAACTACTGGGAGTATAGGGATGTACAGTGGCATTATCAAAAAAGCCCGAACTGATGATTTCCTTCCCAGGAAAAATATTCAATGGATAGGCTTGTCCACCAATGATAATGACATATAATAAGGAAAATCCGCCTATTATCGTTAACAGAGAGGCTAATCCAATACTGATACGGCAATGAGTAAACCTCTCATGGTAAAGAAGTAACAGGGGCAATATCGTTCCTAAAAAGAGATAGCCACCCCAAAACAAAACCGTATAAACTCCCCCGCCAGCCAAAATAAAGTATTCCACTCCATGACGGCCTGTAAAATAAAGATGGGTGAGATGATAAACCAGCACAAAGTAAAACACACCAGCAATAAGTACCCCTAACAGGGTTTTTGGTCGATGGAGTATGCCCTCCCCCAATGAGCAATGCGTTCCCCAACAATCAATGAGTAACACAATTAAAAATACTGCCAGTCCCAAAGATAAGGAAAGAGCAATAAATAGGGGTGCCATAATTGCAGCATTATGGGCTTCACGGGCTATCAAAAAACCAAAAATGGAGCCAGTACCCGTTGTCAGTATCAAACGCCAGATAAATGCCATCAAGCCGACAGTGGGATAATAACGCTGCATACGCCGTTCCATCATAAACCACAAATATAAGACACAGATTGCTATAAACCCATTATACAAAATGATATTCCAAGCAAAAATGGATTTAAAGTTATAATAGGTCATAGCAACCAATAGGCGATCTGGGCGACCTAAATCTAACAATAAAACACTCAATCCACCTATGAGTAAAGTGATCGCCAGCAAAGCGGATAAACGAGCCAGAGGGCTATAAAATACTTTGCGAAAGACTGAGCTAATTGAAGCGACATTCAGCACACCTGATGCGGCTAAAATCAAGAAAATCGCAAAAATATGTGGCATCCCCCACACAATTTGATTATCCATACCAGTGATAACATGTCCATGATGTTCCATGTTATAAGCTGCAAACAACCCCAGTAAAATAAAGAAGGACAATACAGCCATTCCCACGTAAAAACCGAGACTTTTACCCTCGATGACACAAAAATTCACATTTTTCATAATGACAGCCCTTGATAACGTACTCCCGGATTCAGTTGCATATCAGCTCGCAAAGCAGTGCTACTGACTTCTCTCAACTTTTTGTAAATTTCACTATTAGGGTCTTTAATATCTCCAAATAGCATCGCCCCATGACCTGTTTTTTCACAAGCCTCCACGCACGCTGGCTTTTTTCCATGCCCAAAATCAATCCGATGGACACAGAGATTACAAGCCTCTACAGTGCCTTTGCCCCGTGGCGTATGGGGCTTCTGATTTTCTAAAGCCTCATGGACGAAAGAGCGTGCTTTGTAAGGACAAGCCATCATACAGTAACGGCAACCAATACAAATATGTCTATCAACCAAAACAATGCCATCTGCACGTTTAAACGAGGCTCCCGTTGGACAAACATCTGTACAAGGGGGGTTCTCGCAATGTTGACACATCATAGGCAATGAAAATTCCCTGCCCGTTTGCTTATCGCGCAAGCCAACCTTGCGAATCCACTGCGGCTTAATATCATCTCGAACATGTTCAGTCAAACCATGCTCAACCGTACAAGCGTTGGTACAGATATTGCATCCTTCAGAACACTTGTTTATATCAATGAGCATTCCCCAACGTTTATCCGAACTGACAGCACCCTCATGATAAGCCTGAGAGACACTATATAACAGAATGCCAGGGGCGACTACTGTCATGCCTGCAACAACCGTAGTGGTTTTAAGAAAGTCACGACGATTTTGAGTAGGTGATAATTCTTCGTTCATATACAAGCTTTCCTATGTGTCATGCCTATTACTCAATAGTTGAAGTCTAAAGCGTTTGAAAAATAAAATTCAAAAGTTTTTTGAAACAAATTTTCACCTTGAACACTTCCGACTCATTACCGAGGTGGGATGATGAAACCTAAAATTTTTCTGTATCCCAGTTTATAAACTTTAATAAATTCAATAATTTATAAATTTTCATTTTTTTAGATTGATAAGATTTTCATCACCGCACTACCGAGAAACGTAAAGTTAGTCCCCAATCCATTGATTTAATACAGCCTCAAGCGTTTCCTTCTTAAACGGCTGCCGATTTTCATTAATGCCCTTCCATAACTCCCATGTAAAGCGGCTTTTACCCCTATCAATGAGTAATAACATGACTTTGTGAGAGGTATCACCGCGGTGCTGTAAATCCACTCGTCCTACAGTACCCAGTATATTCATTTCAACAGGCTGGAAGACAACTTGATGTCCCCCAACTATATCCAATTCAAGTGACTCTATTTCATAATCACCACCTATGGGATCAGACAGCGTTACTTTACCGTATTCGTTGAAACTCATGTAGCCGTTTTTAACATGTTCAGACAACCAAGTTTCGATCTTTCTATAAATATTCCCGACTTGCTTTTTCCAAACATCCCGTTTTCTTTCCCAATCAGGCATGGAAACCGGCTTTTGCGTGGCAAGTGTTTTGAGTTTATTAGAAAGAGGAGTCGCGGCGACTAAGTGTGACGCTTCAGGCGCTGCTACTTTTGCCTTAGTTTCAGGCTTTGCTTTTGCCTTAGTTTCAGGCTTTGCTTTTGCCTTAGTTTCAGGCTTTGCTTTTGCCTTAGTTTCAGGCTTTGCTTTTGCCTTAGTTTCAGGTTTTGCCTTAGGTTCAGGTTTTGCCTTAGGTTCAGGTTTTGCCTTAGGTTCAAGTTTTGCTTTTGCCTTAGGTTCAGGTTTTGCTTTTACCTTAGATTCAGACTTTGCCCTTCTAGTCTGTTTTTTAGTCGCAGAAGCAATTAATTCATCCAACACCAACGTCTTTCTATTTTTAACTTCAAAATAGCCATGTTCTTCCGCAAAATCGACAATCGGATTATTAATAGTGACTTCCTCAAAAGCTTTAAGAGCTTCTAAGTTATTCTCAAATAGCGAGACATCTGCTTGGACGTTATACATTTTTCCTTGACCAAACAGTTTGACCCCTTTTCCGATCCTTATAAAACCAATTTCCTTGAGGGAATTTAAATATTCCTCAATTGACAGGGAAATGTTTGAAAATTCCTTTTCCGACACGCCAACCATTTTTTCCATTCTCCTGATTCTATTCAAGTTATGGAATTTTTCGATTCTCGTTTCAAAGCGATGACGCTTTTTTGAATAAACCCATAATGACAGTCCTTCATCCTGAGAAAATGATTCCTTATCAGGGATAAGGCAATAAAAGCCATCATTAGAACGAAAACCATGATAATCAATAATTCGTCGAGCGAACCTTTCAATATTTTCTAGTGACATTATTTTCTGTTCCTATTAGGGGCTATTGTAGGGCGAACCTAAATGTTCGCCCTGTGTAAAATAATTTATCTGAACGTCTATAGAATTTTGTTTAAAATTCAAGTCAAAATCAAGTCGCTGCCAGGTAGGTTAAAAAAAAACCTGGTCAGTCTGGTTTTAAAGTGGACTAAATTATTTTATGCGCGTTCCTTATGAATGAGAATTCAATAATACCCGACGAGGTTTTAGTCTTCAAAAAAACTAAAAACTCGTCACTAAACCTGACAGGTTTGGCTGTTTTCGGAAATTATTAAAGCTTCATTCCTTAGACTCGAATTCAAAAAACGTTAGCCTCGAATAGACTCCATCATTATTGTGATGTGCTGGGTGTACCTAATAAATCCAATTTTTTCACAGGAGCTATTTCATTCTTCAAAGACGAATGTTTATCCAGAGACGAAACTTCTTCCGGGTGACTGCTATGACATTGGAAACAATCAATTGTGACGGCTGCATATTGATGACAACTACGACAAAAATGCGCGTTGCCCTCATTGACGCTGGGATAATTGCCGTCGGAATCGGGAGTCACATGACAATTAATACAAGCGAATAAACTTGTTTGTATGTCTCGTATTCCCTGACGCATAGTCTTATGACGAGAGTGTTTAAGAAGCAAACCATGATTCCGGCGCATAATCTCAATTGACTTAACACAGGATTGATCGGCAGAAACGCTTTCTTTAGCTTTAGGCGGAGTTGGTATGGATATACTCCCACTTTTTACTGGTTCAGCGGCACTGACGGCTATACTCAACACGATTCCTAGAATAACTTTTAAAGTACTCGCTAAATAATGTGTTTTCATATTAAAAAATAAAGTGTGATTTTAACTTGATGTGAATATAGCGTTTTCAGATTATTCAAGCCAAACCTGCCAGGTTTTTAAGAGAAGACACCTGGCAGGTTTAATTTCGGGGATTAAATTCTTATTCCTAATCCGAAATACTATGTGATCGAGGCTAAAGTTTTTTGAAGAAAAACTTTAGCTTCGATCATTAGGCTCTAATACAATCGCATCGCCAACAAGTTGATGGACGCTGATAATTTGATCCATATCAAAACCATAATAAGGCACAACTTTAGTGAACTGACTTTTGCAAATCGCACAAATCATGGCCATGTGAGTCACTTGATGATTGTCAACCACATGTTTTAGGGCTTCCATACGCGGCAATGCCCCTTTGACACGTACTTCCATCAATTCGTCAGTTAATAATCCGCCGCCGCCTGCACAACAATAGGTTTCATCATAAATGGTATCAGATGGCATATCGTAAAAATGGTTACAACATGCCTTGATCACTTCGCGAGGTATCACAAACTGTCCACCGGGCTTGTTACCCATGCGAGTGGCCCGTGCGACATTACAGGAGTCATGGTAAGTTATCCTGCGATGGTCATTGGCTGATTTATCTAGTTTTAATGCGCCCTTTTGAATGAGATCATAGGTAAATTCACAGATATGTTGTGGTATAGGATAACGCTGATCAAGAAAATCAAATGGCCCTGCTAATGTATTTAAGAAAGCATAGGCTACGCGCCAAGCATGTCCACATTCACCAAAAATGATACGCTTCACTTTTAGATCAAGCGCAGCTTCACGGATACGCATTGATACTCGGCGCATATTTTCATAACTGCCGATAAACATGCCAAAATTACCTGCTTCAGACGCATGAGAACTCATTGTCCAAGATATGCCGGCTTGGTGAAACACTTTTCCATACCCAATTAAACCGTCAACATGGGGTTCTACAAAAAAATCGGCTGAAGGGGGTATAAATAGTATTTCTGCGCCTTCTTCATCTAAGGGCAAGCGTACATCGACTCCCGTTTCATCCTTAATATCTTCTTCCAAGCCTTCTAAAGTATTGCGAATCGCCGGTCCAGGTAATCCTAAATTGTTACCAATTTTAAAGACTTTTTCAATAATTTCATTACAGTATTTTTGCCCATAACCCACAGAATCTAATATTTCGCGGGCGGCCATTGATATTTCAGCCGTATCTATCCCATAAGGGCAATAAACTGAACAGCGGCGACATTGTGAACATTGATGAAAGTAGTTATACCAATCATCAAGCATGTCTCTGGTTAAATCCTTTGCGCCGACTAATTTTGGAAATAATTTACCTGCTAAGGTAAAATAACGACGATAGACTTGCCGCAATAAATCTTGTCGCCCAACGGGCATATTTTTAGGATCATTCGTTCCTATAAAATAGTGACATTTATCTGTACATGAGCCACATTTGACACAGGTATCCAGGTAAACACGCAAAGAACGGTATTTGGTTAATAATTCACCGAGTTTGTTAATGGCGACTTCTTGCCAATTATCAACCAATTCACCAGGATAGCCCAACGATTCTTGCATCCCAGGTTTAGCCACAAAAGAACGACTATCCTTCATTACACCCTGTTTTATGATGGGTATAACCGGATAGGGTCTGAATGCGGGCGTTTCAAATTTCGCTTTTGCCATAATCTTTCCTTAACGCGCTTCAAACTGCTTAATCGCCCAGGGCGCAACGTGGCGTTTTTCCCGTGGATTATCCACTTGATTGCGACCTGGACTAAAAAAGACACCTGGCGCGTGGAGTAATTTACTAAACGGAAATACAATCATTAATAGTATAACTGCCCCAAGATGCACCAATAACATACTATCTGTGGGCATTTGGTATGCTGCTAGTTCAAAATTTTGCCATTGAAAACACGTTACACTCAACATAAACGCTTTAAACTGTACAATATCTGTACGTGTGACAAAGCTCATCAATACTCCACTAGCACCAATCACTAATAATAAGATGAGCATTAGGTAATCTGAGGCACTGCTAATATAACGCATCCGTTCGATAAATAAACGACGTGCTAGTAACCCTAGCAATCCGAAGATCATGATAAAACTGCCATATTTTCCAAAAGGCTGGATTAATTCAACCATTTCCCAGATTGGAAAGATAACCCATTCTGGAGCAATGAAATAGCGAAGATGTCTGAGTAAAACAACCCATAAGGCTCCATGAAATAGCATCGCAAAAAGCCAAATCCACTTGTTGGAACGAAATAGGCTTTTAAATAGTATGACTTCCAAGAGCATACGAATAACAACGCCACCTGTGGTTAAGGGGGCAGGTGTTGTCGGTATTTTCAAAGGGGCAGGCGTTTTGGCGTATTGAACGATTTTATAGCCCACTCCCATTATTAAAATCAAGGTTGCTACATAAAATGACACCGCATAAAACGTAGTCCAAATTCCCATAAGTGCATCCTTTTGACCTCTCCCATCTTTAATATCAAAAATGGGAGAAGAGTGGTTAATTTTTAGATACAACCGGTCGGTTTTGGTAAACCTGCAAAACGGCAAGCTTGTTTAGCAGGACCATAAGGGAACAGTTCATAGAGATACTTGCTGTTGCCTTTGTCTTTACCCAACTTCTTGCCGATAGCTTTCGTCAGCACACGTACAGCAGGGGCGATTTGATACTCATCGTAGTAGTCACGCAGAAATTTAATCACTTCCCAATGACTGTCGCTCAGTTCAATATCATCTTGTCCGGCCAATATTGCGGCGGCTTCCTCACTCCAGTCAGATAACTGGGTTAAGTAACCCTCTTCATCAAGTTCGACGGCTTTTCCGTTGACTTCAATTGTTGCCATTATGTATTTTCCCCATTTTTAAAATTGCAAAATGCAAGATTTTCAAGAAATATTTCGTCTTGCGGAAAGCGATACTACAACCACGCTTGTACCGTTTTATTATCAACGGTCAAATCGACAAATCCTGCATAATCGACAGTCTTGATGCCATCAATGACATTATCTGTCCGCATACCTCGCGCCTCTACATCAGGCACTAAGACATAAATATTTTTGCTTTTTAAGCTATCCGTGATAAGCGACTCAAAGCGTGTTCCCTTGAACGCGCCATAAATGCCGTCTTCAAACAACAAAACGCTATGACCTGCGCGAGCGAAACGCAAACAAGTTTCTAGCGAGTTAGTTTCAAACGGTGATTTATTGATAGTATGTAACATCCAATTTTCCCCTAATTAGAAACTTAACACGACATCTTGTTGTTCCATTAACTCGGCTAATTCATCTTGATTGACTATTGAGATAGAAGATTTTTCCTTATAATCATCATCTTCATCTTCATACACAAGTTCCATCAAGTCATCAGCCGTTAAACCACGTTCATCTAGGGACGCTTTATCCACATAGATTTTATTGACATCATAGTCACCCAAGGCAAGGTAGGTTTTAGAGAAATTCTTCATACCTGCCCCAGAATCGACCGATGTTTTTTGGTCTTTCTTCAATTGATAAACACCGTCATCAATAAAAGCCAAAGTGACATCTTGGTCAAACGCTGCCCCAATCAACACGACCTCAAGCGACTCTAACGCATAGATAGTGCCATAGGGGGCCTTGCGGTTCACATATAGGAACTTTTTGATTACTTCGTCTTCCATCTTATGCCCCCTTAGTCTCCAAATACGACTAATCGTTCAGATTTAATGCCAGCCTCAATGAGTTGGCCTAAGCCAGAAATGTGGAATCCTTCGGCGATATTGTTGGCATCTTTGCCTTGACGCTTCGCTTCATTTTCATCTAGCATACCACGTCGTTGCGCTGCTGCGATACAGACCACCAAATCTAGGTTATATTTTTTCCCTAATTCTGTCCAGCGGTTGACAATATTACGATCATCTTGCGGTGGCACCATTAAGCGCGACGCATTATTAACACCATCATGGTAAAAAAAGACACGAAAAATCTCATGCCCTTTCTCCAATGCTGCTTTTGTAAATTGATAAGCAGAATCAGAGGATTGGTGTTGATATGGCCCTTCATTGACCAAAATACCAAACTTCATTATTTTAACACTCCTTTTTTTAATTATGAATTATGAATTATGAATTGGATTTTAGTAACAATGAATTAATGAATTATTGCAGACATTTAGAAACCAAGTTTTTTTAAGAATCTTGGTTTCTCAGTCCAAAAAAGGAGTTCGAGGTTTTCGTTTTTTGAAAAGAAAACCTCGAAAACGCTTTAGCTTTGTCAGTTCCTCCAAAAAACGCCCAAAGCTGAAGCATTGGACTCCAATTTTAACTCTTAATTCGCATCAACAGTATAACAATTAATAATTCACCATTCACAATTCGAGGTTTCAGTTTTTCAAAGAAAAACTGAAACCTCGAAACCATTAGAAACGAATGTGCGCCGAAGCATTCAAACTGTTACGTGCCCCGCGCCAGTCATCAATATGGTACTTGGTAAAGGGCAATTCTGTTAATTCAAAGAAACGAGACCAGCCAATTCGTTCAACCCAATCAGAGAGACGTTCCCAATCTTTCGCATCATTCTTGTAAACATGCAGAATCTTTTTGAGAATCTCTGCGACTTCAGGCCAACGAGGTGGATTATTAGGAATACCAGCGGCGACTAACTTATGGAAAGTCGGCTTGCCACGAGCATTGGAGTTTTTACCCCCCACCCAAATAGCCAGCTTTGAATTTTCTGGATCATTAATTTGCATCGGTGGACAAGGTGGATAACAGGCTCCACAGCAGATACATTTTTTCTCATCCACTTCTAACGAAGGTTTACCATTCACCACTGCTGGACGGATAGCAGCGACAGGACAGCGTGCCACAACTAAAGGACGTTCACAGACGTTGGCAACCAAGTCATGGTTAATCTTCGGTGGCTTGGTGTGTTGAATGTTAATGGCAATATCTGCTTGTCCACCACAGTTGATTTGACAACAAGAAGTGGACATGTGTACCCTGTTAGGCATATTTTCGTGGGTGAATTCTTCGTGCAATTCATCCATCAACGCTTTCACAACGCCAGAGGCATCAGAAGCGGGAATATCACAATGCAACCAACCTTGCGTGTGGGCAATCATAGTGACAGAAGGGCCAGTTCCGCCAACAGGAAAACCTTCATTTGTCAGTTTATCAACAAGTGGCAGCACCTTGGCTTCATCGGAAACCATAAATTCAATATTGCTGCGAATAGTAAAGCGAACATGACTTTCAGCGTATTCATCCGCAATATCACAGAGGTTCCGAATCGTATATAAGTCCAACTGCCGTGGTGTACCTGCACGCACCGTCCAAATTTTATCGCCACTTTTTGCGGTGTGACACAACACACCTGGGCGAGGACGTTCATGGTGTTTCCATGCACCAAAATTTTTAACCATCAGGGGGTGCATGTATTGAAATGGATCAGGTACCCCGCTTTCTATGGGCATCCGTGGTGGCATAAATTGTCTCCTCAATCAGTTATCAGTTATCAGTGAATAGTGTTCGAGGCGAATTTTTTTGAAAAAAAACGCCTCGAATGATTCACCATTAATTTAAGCGGCTTTACGTTCATTCCACTTATCAGCTTCTTCATCCCAATCATCCATTCTGACATAAGAACTTATACGAGGTTCAGATACCATGCTGGGATCAACATCCAAACCAACTTCTTCAAGGAAATTGGCTAAACCGATACGATCAATCGCTTCTCCTATCCGCTCATGTTCTAACGCATTTTCTGCGAAGAAATCAATGACGTTTTCGGCAAATTCCTGGAGTCCTTCGTAATCTTCTTCTTTCTCCAGTTTCATAAATGGCACAATCACCGTACCCATTGTATCACCAATTTTCAGGGTACGCTTACCACCGATGAGAATTGTCACACCTTTATCATCACCAGGAGATAACGCTTTAGTCATCACATTAATGCAGTGCATGCAGCGCACACAGTTGCGGTTATCAACCGCCAAGCTGTCGTCATCATTGAGCGACAAAGCTTGGGTTGGGCAACGAGTGATCACGTTGTCAACAACATACTTACGCCCTTTTTGCGCGACAAAGGCTTTTACTTCATCCTGATCGACTTTCATGTCATCGCGCCATGTGCCAATGATGGAGAAATCAGCCCGTTGGACGGAGTTCATACAGTCATTGGGACAGCCAGACACCTTAAATTTGAATTTGTAAGGTCGTTTATGTTCATGATAATTCGCTACATTATCACCAGGTTTATAATACCTGCTCATACTTTCGCATGAGACCAGACTATATCTTCATCCTTTTTCAGTTATCATCAAAGGATGCTGCCCGTTTCGGATCCGCTTGAATCCTACTTTCTTTCGAAATAGTCGTTGAACTGGTTTCATTGTATTTTTCGATCTGTATTAGCAATTGACTCAAAGACATAGAACACTTTCTTCCCTTGGTTCTATTTTCTTTCCAACTGACAAATTCCAAATTGCTTATGTGTCCTATAATATCAGGGGCTATATTATGGGAATATCCATAATATATAGAAAGTTTGTGGTCTAACTGAGTAGCCGATGATGTTCCACATAATCCACGCTTATCGGCACCTTTTAAAGAATGCAAATCCCATTTCTTTGTTTCGGAATACACTTTTGATTTATATTCCTCATAGCCTTCTTTATCGTTTTTCCAATTTGGATGATCAGGTCCCCTGGTGATTTTAAAAACATGTTGGGCATAAGGGCCAAATTTATCTTTATGAAGTTCTGATAAACAATGTGCCTGTTTACGTCGGCTCTCAGGTGAAAACGCGCCCGTTTTCTTTTTCGCTTGTTCCTTTGCAATCAAGGATAAGTGCTGTTTGGCTTTTTTCCCAGCTACCGATTTAAAAAAATCGGTTTTTAATTGAGAAAGATGATGACGCTTTATTTCAACTCGACATTTTATACAATATTTATCAGCAAATTTGCTTCGATTAATATTTCTATATACCTCAAAATATTCAAAGCCACAAACTTCACAAACACATAAGACAGACTTTCTGCTTGCCCGTGCCAATTTTTCAACCTGTTTCGTTTTAATCATGCTAATACAATGAAACTTAGCTGCTGATTGCCCAATCCATTGTCTTTTTAAACATTCGCATTTGCCGTTACCAGCTATGCTGTAGTGCCAATGGCTCTAAGGGTTTTCCAGCAATTAGAGCAGTTTATTACCTCAATATTACTACTGAGGACCCCTATATACTAAGGGCAGGACGGTGCATTTCATCAAGAAAAGCATTCACCATCATGCGGTGAATCTTTTGCTCATTCGCGCAAGACTGTTCACAACGGGCTGCACCGACACAAGACATCCCCGTCCGTAAAGCAGGACCAGCACCACCCATGTCAAAACCAATCTCATTAAGTGCGTCAAAAGACTCTTGAACCTGTTGAGAGGTTGCACCTTGGAACATGATATCGCCACTTTGTCCATGAAAGGCGATTAATCCTGAACCATGTTTTTCCCAAATATCACACATTTCACGTATGATTTTTGTGTTATAGTGCATACCTGCGGGTGGCATAATACGTAGCGTATGGAATTCTCTGGATGCTGGAAATTGATCACCCACCTCAGAAAAGCGTGGAATAACCCCTCCTCCATATCCCATGACACTTAACGTACCCCCTTTCCAATAGCCTTTGCGGGTTTGATAAGACAATTCTAATTGACCTAACAGATCAACCATCGTGTCTTGATATTGCTTACCCTCGTCATTGGCGAGACGTTTGAGTCCCGTTACAAAACTTGGCCATGGGCCGCTCTCCAGTTCGTCGAGCATCGGGGTATCGTGCATTGGTTTACTCATCAATCAAGCTCCTTTTAGTCCTCAGAAGAATATAATTCCTCTTAATTATACAACATCGTATTGAAATTTAGTTTATCATAAAATACTAATGAACTGATGGTATCAGACGTGGCAGGTTTCTAAAAACCCGTTTTTTAAAATACTAATAAACTGATGCGTTCAGACGCGGTAGGTTTGTTAGGAATGTGCATAAAATCGGCAACTAAACCTGACAGGTTTGATGCAACATTGTTGAAGTGATTTCATTTTCGAGGTTTTCGTTTTTTGAAAAGAAAACCTCGAAACGTTCCTTAGAAACTTGCCAATTCTCAAAACGAAAGTTATTTCTACTGATAATAAAATGACTTCATTGTAACATAACTTACTTATGAGGTTAAATGGCGTGCAAATTGACTCCATAAATCCATATTAAGACGTACAAATTATTAAATGCTCGGGGAAGACTGATATACCCACCGACTATTTCTAATCATAACAATCAGAGAATAAATCGCCAACCATTTTTTAAAAATTATCGACGCAAAAGTTTTCTTTAAACTTTTTACATCAAAAATAGTTCTTTTTCCCTTCTTTACAATTATTAATTATATTATTAATTATTAATTATTAATTATTCAATGCCCTTCCCCTCTTATCAAGTAAACATCATACCGCGTATTTTTGCTTTCAATATTAAAAGTGGGCGACATCTCGTCCAAAGTAGGACTTATTTTGGGACGTTTTACCACTACCCGTTGTTTGGCACAGGTTAATGCGACTTTTAATAAAGCAGAAGCATCCAAATCGTCTCCCACCATTAGACGAAAGAGTCGCATTTCTTTTTTAACGAGGGCGGATTTTTTGCGGTGGGGATACATTGGATCTAAGTAAATGACATCTGGGCAGGGGAGTTGGGGAAGCCAATATTGCGCTTCACCATGAATCAGGTGTAATTGTTGAGTCATCAGCGTACCTATTTTGGAATCAGCTCTTGCCCTTTCTAAGCCATCGTTTAGTAAGGCTGCAATGACAGGGGAACGTTCTAACATTTGTACATGGCAACCTAATGTGGCTAATATAAACGCATCACGACCTAACCCTGCTGTGGCATCTATAACAGTGGGCGTGGCACCGTGTTTTAAACCAATGGCTTTAGCTAATGCTTGTTTACGTCCACCACCATAGCGGCGGCGATAGCTTAACGCACCTCCGATAAAGTCGGCATAAACGGGACCGACTTTCGCGCTCCTGTCGCGTAGTTCTAAACGCGCTTGAGTTAAGTGTAATAGTAGGGGTAAATCAGGCGGGGGGCTGTTCACCACAGTTAAGTGAAAAGCCGCCGCAATTTGAGTGGCGGCTTTGTATAAGCAGGGTGTGGCAGGTTGGATAGGTATTGCTGTCAAAGCTTGGAAACTCGTTTGGTATTATCCATGCGGCTTGAAAAAACATTCACCCTTTCTCCACGTTGAAAGGAGACATCGGCTTCTTGTACGACGACAATTTTTTCTCCGCTTTTCAGTTTGACAACGATTTTTAAGGCGTTTCTGTCAGTAACACCCTTTTCAAACAGTTCGCCTAGTATGCTGCCTAGAATAAATCCGCCTGTGGTGGCAAGTTGTTTGCCCTTGCCACCGCCAATCGTGCTGGCAGCAATTGCACCAATAATGCCACCGCCGATAGTACCCATAACAGTGCCGTCTTTTCTAATGGTGGCAGGTTCAGTACTTTCAACGATACCTTCTTCAACATCTTCTGCTTGAAGGGCTTGAGATGAGGAATATATCTTCGTTGAACGATCTGGTGTACAGCCACCCAGTAGTATGATGGCTATAGATAATGCTATAATAAATTTTGTTGTTTGCATAAGTTATTACCTCAAAGTTTGAATCAGAATTTTCAGAATGTTCGAGGCTAAAGTTTTTTGCAAAAAAACTTTAGCCTCGAACAGAATTTTCAGAATTAAATCTCAAATAGATGGTTAATGATGAATTATGAATGAAATCAATCGTTTAAAGAGAAATTTGACCATTTCATCATTAACCATTAACCATTCATAATTCATCATTGGCAAAGCTATTAACTGATGTTACGCAAAGCGA
>JAGLHR010000441.1 GCA_023143415.1 Thiomargarita sp.
TGTCATCGGAGGTTGGATACGCGGCTTAAATGAATTACGCAATCGCAATATGGGTAACGTAGCGCGAGACTTAGAAAAAGTCATGAAAAGTGAACCCGTCCAAATCTTAGCCGATACCCTCAGCGAATGGGCAGCGGAGCTAGAACAATTGACAGTGATATTCCCCGCCCCGTTAGGGCAATTGCCCTGGGAAAGCCTACCACAATTAGAGGAGAAATTGGTACGAGAAATCAGTTTAGCGCGTTGGTTAAAATCCCCCTCAATTCCCCTTCCTGAAAACGCATCAAATCAGGTGTTCTGTGATCCCAACGGAGAAAAATTCTGTATGCTCAAAGAAGGACAATGGGTTGCCAAACGGTGGCATACCGATTTACAATCACCCTGTCCATCCGTATTTGACGCTTTACAAGCCCTCGCCCACAGCAAAAAAGTCCTTTTAGCCACACATGGTATTTACAAACGATACAACCCCTTGGACAGTGCATTAACGTTAGAAAGCAAAACGGAAATGACTGAAGAAGGGTATTCTAAAGAAATAAGCAAAACGAAATTGCCCCTCTGGACAATAACCAGCACTGCCGTTTCAGCAGAACTCGTCTTCCTATCCGCCTGTGAATCGAATCTCAACGGACAAGACACCGAAGGCTTATTAACACCGATAGGGATTGGACCCACAATCGCAGCGGCAGGCGCGAAAACGGTGATCGGCACATTATGGTCCTGCAATGGATTAGCCGCCCTCTGTTTCAACTACCATTTTCACCGGATTGCCGATGAAAACCCGGAAAAACCTTGGCATCAAGTTGTCACCTCAGCACGGAAAAAATTGCGAAACATGACACATCAAGATTTAGATGAGATTGTCAAAGAGTTTGAAATAGACGGGGACTGTTATAATTCAGTAGAAATTGTGAAAGCGCAATCAACGGGTTCAAAAAAGCCCTTTAAAAAGTTTCACTACTGGGCAGGATTCACAATGTTGGGAGAAACGCGACGGTTTAAAAGTCGTTAAATCTGACAATAACTACAAGGATTGTATATAAGAAAGGATTAAAAACGCTAATTACAAGTGATGTAGGGTGGGCAAAGTCCTTTTCTTGCCCACCTTCCTCATTAAAAGTGTGGTGGGCAACCACGTTGCCCACCCTACATGACTCCAAAATACAAAGCTAAAGCGTTGTACTCCAAAATATAAAATTCGCATGGTGAATGATGAATTATTTAAACCATTCACCATTAAACATTAAACTTAGACTTTCTTTTTAAGCACTTCTTTAAACAAATCAAGTGATTCAAGTATAGCCGCTTGAGTCAGTAATTCAGATAATACAGTTGCGTCTTCAATTCCTTGAAATTGTTGAGTAACCGTTCTAGGAATCCGTTTGAAACGAGCACGCAACACATCAGTTACACTCTTTCGTAACTGTCGCAACGCACTTTGTTCATCAACACCCTCTTTACTGGCAACCTCTTTACTGGCAACTTCTTTAGTAACCTTTTTAGTGACTTTGGCTTCTTTAGTCACCTTGGCTTCTTTAGTCACCTTGGCTTCTTTAGTCACCTTGGCTTCTTTAGTCGCCTTGGCTTCTTTAGTCGCCTTGGCTTCTTTAGTCACTTTGGCTTCTTTTTTAGTCGCTTTCGGCTCTTTAGTGACTTTCGCCGCTTTTTCAACCTTTACCCGTTTTTTCGCACGGGTAATGTAGTACATATTATTCTTCTCTTCATATTGGGCGACAAAACTATAAAATTGCTGCCCGAACCCTTTGGGAAGGGGCATAACCAAATCTAAAAAGCGATAAAAATTGATGGTATCTTCTTTATCAAGTTTCGCCTCATACAAAGCCTTAAACAAGTCTTTTTTCGAGGTTAAGCGTTTCTGTGATGAGCGAGTTGTTTCAAGCGCCTTAATATGAGCGCGTACAACGATAGAAAACGGGTTTTCCGATTTCTCCAACTCTTCCCAATCATAATCTACCAGTTTGAGCATCGGAAAACGGCAAAACATTGTAAAGCCAGCCAATCCGTAGCTATAACTTTTAGGACGCCAATCTTCCAGATCATCACCTAAAAGCACCAAACTAACGAGTCCTGGTCCAAAAATATCAAAAAGGCGATAATTGCGGATAAAGAGACGCTTGGCAAATTCTTTATCCTTTTTCCCTCGTGTATCAAGATGCGTATAAAATACCGCCATTTTACCGTTGGTGAGCCAGACTTTGATCAGCTGATCAATCATTAACGGATCGGTTTCAGTGCCCTTTAGCACTTTTTGGAGATCGTCATCCAAAATTTCTTGCCCTCGACTGAAGTCAATCCGTTTATGTATTTCTGGGTAAAAGAAAAGCATAAACTGTTCAAAATGAGGCGCAATAATATCATTCCACGGATTATCAACTTTAGTAACCGCTTCTTTAGTAGGCATCTTAAAAAAATCCTTATGAATTAAAAAAAGGCATATTTTAGCGTATAAATTTTATTTATGCAACCTTTTATTTTTCATTTTGAAATAAAAACCCCGTTTTTTCAAAAAACGGGGTTTCTAAATAAAGCGGCGGGGATAAAATCAAAAAATCCGGTTATTTTCTTTGAAAATAATATAACGCTTTGTTTTTAAAATGAAAATTATAATCAGGCAATTTTGAGCGGTTAGCCTTGAAATCAATTTCAAGGCGAAAAGCTAAAATCTGCTAAAGCAGACTCATTTAACTGAGCCTGCTTTAGCTGTTAGCCTTGAAATTTAGTAACTACTCCGCCTTGA
>JAGLHR010000442.1 GCA_023143415.1 Thiomargarita sp.
CCTTAAAATTGATTTCAAGGCTAACCGCTGAGTAGTGATCAATTAACAATTAATAATTAATAATTAACAATTAACATGAGTATTCAAGCTAAATTATTGCTAGTTATTGGTATTATTTTACTGTTCATTTTTATTGGCGTTGAATTTATCAGCTACCAAACGACAAAACAGGAAGTAGAAAATAACTTACAAGAACAAGCAGAAAAAGTCAGAAGTCTATTAATGGCAACTCGGCGCATTTATCATAAGCAATTTATCAACAGTGAAGTTTTACTGACAGATAAAACACTGGGTTTTTTACCTGCTCACGCGCTAGGTAAAATCTCTGACGACTATCCTAACTGGGATGATTCTGGATTCAGTTTTAACAATGTTTCTGATCAACCCCGTAATCCAGATCATGCCGCAGATACGGTAGAATTAGCGGCAATGCGCTATTTTCGTGAAAATCCAAAAGAAGAATTGCTTTTTAAACCATTTACTGATAACAATGGAGAACAGTTTTATCTCTATGCACGTCCAATTTGGATAGAAAAATATTGCTTAAAATGTCATGGGCAACGCGAAAAGGCACCAGAAACAATCCAAAGACTATACGACACCGCTTGGAATTATAAACTAGGCGACTTGCGCGGTATTTTGAGTATCAAACTACCTGCCTCTACTATTGCAGAAACGCTTTGGCGTTCTTTCCGACAAGATATTGCCATTCAGCTTATTGGTTTTATCGCCGTCTTTCTCCTAGTAACGCTACTTGTTCGGCACGATGTGATTTCTCCACTGAATCTGATGGTTTCTAGTATAAAAGCATTTGCTCAAGGTGATTATACACAACATGTTGCTGAATTTAAAGGAGAATTTTGTGTTCTGAGCAGGGCATTTAATGACATGGCTGCACAGATATTTCAGCAGCAAAAAAAGCTGCGTACCTTGAACAGCGAATTGGAACAGCGTGTGATTGAACGTACCGCAGAAATTGAACGGCGCAAAAAAGTCGAAGAGGAACTTAAAGAATATCGTGATCATTTAGAAAAACTGGTGCGAAAACGCACTCAATGCTTAGAACAACAAACGCTTGAATTAGCAAAATCCAAGGAAGCAGCTGAAGTCGCAAACCATGCTAAAAGTGAATTTTTGTCCAATATGAGCCATGAATTACGAACCCCCCTAAATGGTATTTTGGGCTATACTCAAATTCTAAAGCGGAGCGGAGAACTTAACCACAAACAAATTGAGGGTATAAATATCATTCACCAAAGTGGTGAACATTTATTAACTCTCATTAACGACATTTTAGATTTGTCCAAAATCGAAGCGCGTAAAATGGAACTTTACCCCACCACATTTAATTTTTCCCATTTTTTGGAAAGCGTTGTCGGCATTATCCGTATGCGTGTTCAACAAAAGAACATTATTTTTGATTATGAAACGGTGAATATTTTACCAATAGGCGTACAAGCGGATGAAAAACGATTGCGACAAATTTTAATTAATTTATTAGGCAATGCGATCAAATTCACCGATAATGGCGGAGTCATACTAAAAATCACTGTTCTTAATGGAAAAGTGTCTGACGAAAACTCAAAAACGCTCCGTTTTGAAATAGAAGATACTGGCGTGGGTATGACTCCTGAACAATCAGAAAAAATCTTTTTACCGTTTGAACAAGTAGGCGATTCTCAACGTCGGGCTGCTGGCACAGGCTTGGGCTTGGCGATTAGCCAACAGTTAGTGCAATTAATGGGAAGTGAATTGAAAGTGAAAAGTGAATTTGGCAAAGGGAGTACTTTCTGGTTTGATTTGATTTTACCTATTGTCGCAGAACTGATGCAAATAACGTCTTCCCAAGAACGGGAAATTATAGGCTACAAAGGAAAACGGCAAAAAATACTGATCGTCGATGATAGATTAGAAAACCGTGCGGTATTAGTCAATTTACTTGAACCACTCGGATTTGAAATCATTGAAGCCGAAAATGGTGAAGAAGAAATCGCCAAAGCGCATGAAATTCAGCCCATTCTCATCCTGACTGATTTAGTGATGCCTGTGATGACAGGATTTGAAGCAGTACAAAAAATACGGCAGAGTTCAGAATTAGAAAATATGGTTATCATAGCAGTGTCAGCCAGTGTTTTTGAAATGGATCAAGAAAAAAGCAAGATAGCCGGATGTGATGATTTTCTACCAAAACCAGTGGATGCCTCAAAACTTTTTGCCTTACTGGAAACTCACTTAAAATTAGAATGGATTTACTCAGAACCAATAGTTGAAAGCGTTTCAGAGAATAAAACCACAGAATCAATAGGAGAAATGGTATCGCCGCCAGAGGCGGATTTGGAGATTTTGTATGAATTAGCCCTCATGGGAAAAATGCGACGAATTCAAGAACAGGCAACGCACCTTGAAGAATTGGATGAAAAATATATCCCATTTGCCCATAAACTACGAGGATTGGCAAAAGAATTTGAAGATGAACAGATTTTGGCTTTGCTTGAAAAATATAAGTCTATCCAAAGCTGAATCAGAATTTGAGAATTTAAGAATTTTCAGAATGAATTATACTCCTCATTCCCAAGCTCCAGTTTGGGAACGACAAATATTCATTCTGAAAATTCTCAAATTCTCAAATTCTGATTCAAATTTATAATAAAACCTAAATCCTGCAAGTAGAAAAAAATAATGGTAAAATAGAAAAGAAAATATAGCATTTCCCGATTGAATAA